>NZ_JANRHH010000011.1 GCF_030433435.1 Polycladomyces subterraneus | reverse complement strand
GACCAGGCCGTACACAGGAACAAACCCACTACCAGTGGGATGAGCACCGCTCGTACGTTCGATTATAAAGCAAATTGGTTGCCCTTACCATCCCCAAAAGGAGATGCCGAGCAACGCCGCCTTTCATCCCACGATTGAAACCGTGGGCTTTCAGGCTGCTTTTTCTGTAAAAGGGGTAAAACGATGCATGATGAGCAGTGGAAAGCCATTGTGAATTGTGATCCCTCTTATGACGGTGAGTTCTATTATGGAGTCTCAACAACCGGGATCTTTTGCCGACCATCATGTAAATCAAAAACGCCAAAACGAGAAAACGTTCGTATTTTCCCTAGCATTGATGAAGCAGTCAAGGCGAAGTTCCGCCCTTGCAAACGTTGTCGTCCTGATCAGGAGCGCCGGCCTGATGAAGACTTAGCACATCAAACGGCCCGCTCCATCGAACAGCACTATACTGTGGCGCTCACACTAGAGACAATTGCAAAAGGAGTCCATGTAAGCCCATACCACTTACATCACGTTTTCAAACGTATTATGAACATGACACCGGTAGATTACTTGCTTGCAAAGCGCCTTGAAGAGGCCAAACGGTGGCTTTCAGAATCGAACAGGAGTGTAACTGAAATTGCGGTATCGGTCGGGTTTACAAATATAGGACATTTTTCTACCATGTTTCATAAAAAAACAGGTATGAGCCCTACGATGTATCGTTCAAGTCATTTCAAACAGATTTCCAATGATGAGGCTATGATGGATGGTAGAAACGATGTATTGGGGAGTATGTCAATATAATACCTGGGCATTGTAACTGACAACTAGCGACTGTACTATGTAAGATGACAATTCCTTGCGGTCGACCCAAACAGCAAATTGACAAACTGAGGCCCGTAGTCTAACCGAATAGGGCTGTTACCAAGGGCGAAGTATATGGTAAAAGAATCTCAACGATTTTGTTGCCACGTATCACGGGATATGGCATATACATCAATGGATTTATTCCATTTGATTATGCTTTCGGATAGCTTCATTCCCAGTCTTTGAGCAACTCGTACTGAAGGTGTATTGGAAGGATCAATGAGTGAGATAAATCGTGGTGAATCTAAATGTTTGAAGCCCCAGTCGCGACATCCTATCGCCGCTTCAGTAGCAAATCCTTGCCCCCAATAGTCCCTTACGAATAAATATCCGATTTCGATCTCAGGTCGTCCGTTTACTTCTTGGGGAACTAAACCACATTGGCCGACAAATATACCGTCGTTTTTACGCTCAACAATCCAAAGCCCGAATCCAAACTTCTCATAGTTGGATTGGGTCCATTTGATCCACTTAATAGTTTCATCGAAAGTTTTCGTGCTCGGATAAAAAGCCATGGCTATTGGATCTGAAAAAATTTTTAGTAAGTTTTTAGCGTCATCCATAGTCATCTTACGTAATCTAAGTCTTTCTGTCTCCAAGATGTTCATTATCTTCCCTCCCCAGGACTATCTATATGTTTTAATTTTGTGAAAATATTTGTTATTATGAAAGGGAAATAGACAGCCCCATCACAATCATCAACCAGAAAGGGAGAGATTACGATGGAATCGGAGGCCACACGTAAAAAACAACCATTTGGGACCGAAAGTGAACGTGTTTACCAAGAACCTATTGACCCACTGATGCGTGAGAGAGGTTGCAAAATGTAAGCCATGATCATCAACGAATCCGGTGGTAGGGATCGATTGCAGTTGGCCGAAGTACCCATACCCAACATACGTGATGATGAAGTGCTGGTCAAGATCCATGCTACATCTGTCAATCCGGTGGACTGGAGAGCGGGGAGGAGATGTTGCGAGGGCATTTTCCGTTTAGATTCCCGCTGATCTTAGGATGGGGCCTCTCAAGCGTCTTAGTAGAAACGGGTCAGAAGGTGAACGAATGGAAAATGGGAGACGACCCGAAAAGGGCGCCGGGAGCGGGAGCAAATAGAATTGGCCAAAGTCTTTTTCGGGAAGCGAAAAGCGAGGTGAATACAAGTGAAAGTTACAGATTATTCCCGGATTGCGGACCGATATGATCAAAATCCATACCGTCGGCAAATTGAACCAGATGAGGTCTTGAAGTGGTATTTTGCCCAACATTCTGATCGAGAATTTCGCGTGCTGGACTTGGCATGTGGTACGGGGTTATATCTGCAAAAACAATTACATGCCTTTGCATCGATGTCGGTTGAATGGTACGGGTTAGATGCATCGCAAGCCATGTTGGATCAAGCGGAAAGGAGGGTACCAAACGTCCGGCTGATTCAAGGATTGGCCGAAGAAATGCCATACGAACCGGAGAGCTTTGATGTGATAGTGAACCATTATGCTTTTCATCATTTCACCGAAAAGTCGAGGGTGCTGGATGAGGTCACTCGTGTATTGAAGAAAAACGGCATGTTCAAAATGCATAACATCGCCATCCATGAAATGCGGCAATGGTGGGTGTATCAATACTTTCCTTCGGCGTATTTTGAGGATTTGAAGAGATTTTGGCCAAAAGACCTCATTTATCGTGAATTATCTGTCAGAGGTTTTCAGGTTGAACTGGACATCCGTTATAGAATGACTCCTAAGCGGCTGGCCGAATGCATACAGTATGCTCGCAATAGGGATATTTCCGTATTGACATTGATAGATGAAAAAGACTATCAAGCAGGGGTAGAGAGATTGGAAACGGAGTTCAACCGCGATCCCGAAGCCAGCATCGTACAAGATTTCGCAGAAATGCACTTAATTGCTTTAAAAAAATAACAATACTTTATTTGGGAAACCGGATCGATCCGGGTAAACTGTACGCTAAGTAGAAACAGCTGTGAATCTCCTGTATATTTTCTTTTATTCACGTTGGCATCCGTGTCAGCGCTATACGCTTTACTGCGGAACAACACTCTCGGCGGATTTCTCATAGAAGTTTTCCCCTGCGATCCTTCCCCGTGAATATAAAAAACCTCAATAAGAGGAGAGTTTGAAGTAACGAGGAAAATTTATGTCCACTAAGATGGTTTCCCGGAAAAAGCAGGGGCATCCGCCACTAAACATAAAGGCGAACCCTGCTTGGGTAACGAGAAACATGAGCACATCAAAACCTGAATTCACAAGTGGTCCGCACCCCTCATCACCCAATGGAATTGTTCAAAAATTGTACAAATCATTTTCCTTTTCAACGAAAGAAAATCTATTATAATGAGAGTGTAATATTACCGTAATGTTTTTGTCACCCAAGCGAAATGAGACCGAATTTTTCATAAAGGAGGGGAGTCGCCATGGCAAGCTATCGCGGAAAATATGTGATGGGAGGAGCCAAAACCGGCCAACCGATGGATTGGCTTCAACCCGGAGATGAACTCTCCCTTGTAACCGCCGGTAAAAACATCAAACTGTCCGTGAAAGACACCTACCGTTACGAAAATCGTCGGGTATACGTCACAGACCGTTTCGGTCTGATTTTCGCCGATGAATTGGTAGCGTATACCATGCCGGTATGGAACAAAAAAGCGTCCGTCTTCCGGAAGTCTGAAGCGATCTGAGTATCATATCCAGTCCATACATCAGATGATCAGTTGTTTCTTTCGTAAGTTCCTATATGACTGTATGGCTGTCTATATCCTATCACGCTCGATAAGAGTATACCGATTTGTCCATTCGCCTGCCACGGAAACCACGAGCCGATTCCGCCGCCGATTCGGGAGTCGGCTTTTTCATTTTGGTTTGGAGACGAGGAGGTTGACAGAGGTGAAAGTACTCCGTATTGCGGCACAAGTATTATTGATTCATGCATTTTTTCTGATGGGGGAAGGATTCGTCCATTTGTCCGGGCTGCCGATCCCCGGTAATTTAGCAGGATTGGGATTCCTTTTTGCGGGGCTTTGTTTGGGGTGGATCAAAATCTCATGGGTTGAGGAGGGCGCCCGTTGGCTGTTGGCGGAACTGCTTCTTTTCTTTATCCCTTCCGCCGTCGGAATCGTGCAATATCCGCAGGTGATGAGCATCCACGGTTTGCCCGTCTGGCTTACGATTGCGGTCGGCACCGTTTTCGTAATGGCTTGCACCGGCTTGCTGGCCGACCGGCTAAACCGGCTAAATCAGCAAAACCGGGAGGTGACGGAATCGTGATCGGATGGACAACGGCGGCTGGCCTGCTGGGCACTATTGCCCTTTATGCCGTTTGCAAATGGGTGTATCGCCGCAAGCCGATCATCTGGCTGTCACCGGTGGTGGTGACACCGATCATCCTGATCGTATGGCTGAAAGGGTGGGGAATCCCCTACGCACAATATCATCAGGGGGCGAAATGGCTGACCGACCTGTTGCAACCGGCCACCGTCGCCTTTGCCGTTCCCATGTACAGATATCTCCCCATATTAAAAAAGCATGGAAGGGTGATCGTCACCAGTGTGGGGGTTGGATCGTTCGTCGCCATCATTTCCACCCTGATCCTGTCCGCCGTCGTTGGGATCAACCGGCTGATCACCTTGAGCCTGATCCCCCGGTCCGTCACCACCCCCATCGCAATGGAAACAGCCAAAATCGAGGGAGGCGTACCCTCTCTCACTGCGGCCTTCGTCATCGCCACAGGCGTCATCGGCTATGTCAGTGCCCCATTTCTCATCCGCTTGCTGCGCATCCGAAACCCGATCGCCAAAGGGGTGATGATCGGTACAGCCGCGCACGGCATCGGTACATCCAAGGCGTTTGAGCTGGATGAGCAAGTGGGCACCGTCTCCAGTCTGTCGCTGATCGTAGCTGGTTTGGTGACGGTGGCCATGGTGCAGATGGGCAAAGGGTGGTTTTGAACAGCGGAAGTTTCCAAAGCAGAAAGACACTGGGTTTCCCGCACGCGCTGTATATTTCTCATTTCATTCCACCGCCTCCATGAGCAAATCCACCAAATGGACAGCGCGCATGCGGTGTTCCAGACCCGCCCTGCGGATTCCCCATTTCATTTGCAGGAGGCATCCTGGATTGGAGGTGACGAGGATATCAGCCTCCGTGTTTTTGACATGGGTCATTTTTTCGTCCAAGATTTGTTTTGACATCTCCGGCTGGGTGAGGTTGTAAATACCGGCCGACCCGCAACAGCGGTCCGATTCGAACAATTCCACAACCGTCACCCCTGGCATCTGACGCAATATATTACGCGGTTGGTTGACGCGCATGCCGTTTCGCAAGTGGCAAGAATCCTGATAGGTCACCCGGCGTTCCAATCGCTTCAACGGGAGATCATCGATTACATCCGCGATAAGTTGGCTGATGTCACGTACCCGGTCGGAGAACCATCGGGCATCCTCCTCCATCCGCACGTCTCCTTTGAAATGATGGGCGTATTCCACCAGCATGGCCCCGCAGCCGCCTGCATTGGAGACGATCCAATCCACTTGCGCATCGCGAAAGGCCTCAATGTTTTCGCGAGCCAATCGTTTGGCCGTATCCTCTTCCCCGGCATGGGCATGCAACGCGCCGCAACACCGCTGCGCATCAGGGATGACCACTTCGTAGCCCGCCTTGACCAGCAACCGAGCCGTATTACAGTTGGTTTCCGTAAAGAGCACATCCATGATGCAGCCGCGGAACAGCCCGACTCTCCCCCTCGGTGTCCCTTCGGGCCGGAGGATTTCTCCCAACCGCTCGCGAACCCCCATGGAAGACGCAGGCGGCATCACGGCCTCCATCTCCCGAAGGTGCTCCGGGAACAGACGCATCAACCCGCTTCGCTGCACCAACCACCGCAATCCCGAACGCTGGTAGAGGGTCAACCACCAACCGAGCGTGCGCAGTCGGTGCTGATGGGGAAAGAGGTGCTTGAAAAACAGCTTCCGCAATCCCCGGACGATCCGGGACGACGGCTCGCGAAGAGCGATGCCGGCCCGTGTCTGTTCCAAAACGCGCCCGTACTGCACACCCGCGGGGCACGCGGTCTCACAAGCCCGGCAACCCAGACACAAATTCATCTGGTCGGCAAATGCCGCATCCGGTTCGATCATCCCATCTGCCACCGCCTTCATCAAGGCAAGGCGGCCGCGTGGAGAAGCCTGTTCCAATCCCGTTTCCCGATATGTCGGACAGGCCGGCAGGCAAAATCCGCAGCGCATACAATGGGTCAACTCGTCCTGATCCAATGTCTTGCGCAAATATTCGCCCACTCGTGCCCACTCTTCCCGATCGATCGGTTTCTCCTCCACCGGTTTCACGTGATCACCACCCTTCTCCGCGTCTCTTTGGCAAACATTTTTCCCGGGTTGAGCAGTCCGTCGGGGTCAAACGCCCGTTTGATCCCTTTCATTACTTCTATACCGGATTTCCCCACTTTCCACTCCAAAAACGGCGCCTTGGCCAGTCCCACCCCGTGTTCGCCGGTGATCGTCCCGCCCAGGCGGATCGCCGCATCAAAAATCTCCTCAAACGCTTGTTCCACCCGTTCGATTTCTTCCCGGTCCCGTGCATCGGTCATACAGGTAGGATGGAGGTTGCCGTCACCAGCATGGCCGAATGTGCAGATCTGCAATCCGTATTTTTCCTTGATCCGGTTGATCTGTTCCACCATCGGCGCAATCGCGGCCCGCGGAACGGTGGCGTCCTCCAGGATGGTGGTTGGACGCAAGCGGGCGAGCGCAGACAGGGCACTCCTTCGCGCCGACATCAACTGCACCTCTTCTTCCCGCGACTGCGCCACCTGTACATGGGCCGCCCCAGTTTGACGGCAAATCTCCGCAATCCGCTCTATATCCCGTTCCACAACCGATGTAGGGCCGTCCTGTTCGATCAGCAGGATGGCGGCCATATCAGCCGGAAGCCCAATCTTGGCGTAATCTTCGATAACGCGAATGGTGCCTTGGTCCAAAAATTCCAGCGTACACGGAATGATGCGTTCAGCGATGATTTGCGATACTGTTCGCGCAGCCGCGTACAAATCGGTGAAATGCGCCACCATCACGCGACGGTCTTCGGGAAGGGGCAGCAATTTCACCGTAGCCTCGGTGATGATCGCCAATGTGCCCTCGGAACCCACCAACAATTTGGTCAGATCGTAACCAGCCACATCCTTGGTCAACTTTCCGCCGGTTCGCAGAATCTCCCCCGACGCCAATACCGCTTCCAGGCCGATCACGTAGTCCTTGGTCGTACCGTACTTTAACCCACGCAAGCCACCGGCACATTCCGCGATATTGCCGCCAAGCGTGGATACGTGCATACTACCGGGATCGGGTGGATAAAACAGTCCGATTCGCTCCACCGCTTCATGCAACTGTTTGGTGATCAATCCAGGCTGAAAGGTGGCAGTCAAGTTGTCTTGGTCGATTTCGATGAGTCGATTCATTTTGGTCATCACCATGACCAATCCGCCTTCCACCGGCACGGTTCCCGCACTCAGATTGCTGCCCGAACCGCGACCGACGATGGGGATGCGGTGACGGGAGGCAATTTTCATGATCGCCTGCACTTCTTCGGTACTTTCCGGAAATACCACCCCGTCCGGCATCGATTGGTACATCGGCGTGGCGTCATAGGAATAGGCCAGACGGGACTCGGGATCATCCCGTACATCATCCGGCCCCACCACCGCCTGCAACTCTCTTTTCACATCGCTCGACAGCATCTCTTCTCTCCTCTTCACCGTGTAAGTAAACAATTCTATAGATAACCAATAGACTGTTACCTATATTTTAATATATCTGATCATTTGATCACCATCCTGTCCGTTCAGTCATCCTTTCAAGAGTGACTTTTCTTTTAATTTTCACTGGTTATAGTTGAGAGAAAAATAGTATCATAGATAAGTAGCATTTATCCATAGAAAGGAGCAAACGGATGTACTCCAAGTGGCGCACACTATTGTCGCTCACACTGGTTGTCGTTCTGCTCACGGGATGCAGCACCATCGTCAACAATCTCACCCAAGTCGCCGCCGTGAAACAGCAACCGAAAAAGCTGACGATAGAAGAAGTGCTGTCCAAAGCGGAACAGCATTTGAATCAAAACGGTGCCCGTTATCAAGTCTCTACCTACTTCAATATGCATTTGAAAGGGCCGAAAGCCTTACATGAGGAAAAGGGAGAGTTCGCCGGCACACTCAAATTTCAGGGCAACACCGACATGAGCAATAATCCTCGGGATTTTTACTCGGAAGGGACACTTTACACCAAAAGTATCGAAGGGTTTAAAGAAGAAAAAGACGAACTGCCCACCAAATTGTATCATGATGGGCAGCGCGTCTATGGCAGTGATGACGGGGATGATTGGCAATCAATGGACGCTTCCAACAACCCGATCCAGGGAGTATTCCCTCATCCCGCTTTTCCGCTTCACAAACTGGATGATTTGTCCGGGCAATTGGCTGCATGGAAAAAAAGCAAAACGATCCAAATGACCGAAACCGATCAGGCCTACGTCATCGAACTGAAATTGGACGAAAATGCGGATATAACTGCACAAGATACATATCTGAGTGACTTGAAGCCGTATATCGACAAAATGAAGGAGGAAATTGGAGAAGACGCAAAAGAGCACCGCTTCAAAAGTTTGACCCAAACAATTACCATCGACAAAAACGCATTCGCACCCAAGGAAATGACGTACGAACTGCAAGCCGTTTTGCCGGTGGAAGCGGACAACGGAGTCCGTGCCAAAGTAAACTTCGTTCACCGGTTTGAAGCCACCTGGAAAGGAAAACACCCCGGAAAAATCCAGGTACCAGAAGACGTGAAAAACCACGCGAAAGAAGTATCCAATATCTGGTGATGAGTGGTACGGTCGTGAGGGCGTGTCTGACTCATGCACAACAACACTGCGGGTGTGCCTTTTCAGCGAACAGGATAAGGCCACCCGGATCAATCGTCATAGAAAAGGGTGATTTCAATGGCGGTACGCAAAATCGAACACGTGGGTATCATGGTGAAGGATCTGGAGAAATCCATTGCATTTTACCGTGAAGTGATCGGGTTGGAACTCGTTTCGACCTTGACACATACGAAAGAATCCTTGAAACTGGCTTTCCTGAGTTTCCCCGGAGCGAAGGAAACTCAGGTGGAACTGATTCAAGGCTACAATGACCGACTGCCGCAAGAGGGAAAAGTCCACCATCTCGCATTTACGGTAGACGATATTCAAAAGGAATGGGACAGACTGAAACAGTTGGACATTTCCTTCATTGATGACGAGATCGTCTCGTTGCCCAACGGCAGCAAATATTTCTTCTTTCATGGGCCGGACGGTGAATGGATCGAATTCTTTGAGCCCGCCTGATCGAATGACCAGACACGCCCTTGCAATGGTTGCTTGTCGGATCGGCCCACTCCTTTCTTCACTTTTTCCCTTCAATAAAAGCTTCCTTCAGCGTCAAATCAGCACCAAATGGGTGTCGGACCATATTTTTCACCCATCTTCGCTGAATGAAAGCTTCTGACTGAAAATCGAGCGGACTGATGGCGGCATCCTCCAATAATTTTTTCTCCGCTTTCAAGTAGAGACCGATCCGCTTCTCTTCATCCGCTGTGCTTGCAGCTTGTTCCAACCATCGATCATATTCCAAAGCGGACCATTTGCCAGGATTACACGGTCCCTCTGAAGAGAAAGCCACCAGTACTCCACCCGGGTCTCGGTAGCTAGCGCGCCATTCGTTGATCGCGATATCAAATTCTCCGCGATCCAACTGCTGGGGATAACGGCGAAGCGGCTTGGGATCGATTTTGACTTCCACCCCCAGGTTGTGGAGAAACTGATTCTGCAAAAACAACGCCACTTGTTTGTCTGTATCCGGCACCGTCATCACCACTTCTTCAGGAAAACTCTTGAGGTTCAGTTCATCCATGCCTTTTTTCAACCACGCTTGGGCTTGCTGGGGATCGAATCGATGGAATTCCGGCCGCTTTTCTACAATTTCTCCGGATCGTTCGTTGATGGGCAAAATGGCGGGGGGAATGACGGAGCCGGCCGGCATTGAACCATCCTTCAGCAGGTCATCGGTTAATGCCTCCCGGTCGATCGCATAGCTGAATGCTTTTCGGATGTAGGGATTACGAAATAGTGTCTTTTGCAAGTTAAACTGGAGGAATTGTACGCTGGCAGTGGGTTGCTCCTTCCAGTCGGAACTCTTTTTGTACAGATCGGCATAGATTTGATCCACCTGGGCCGCATCGGTTTGATATGTATGGTAGAGCTGAATCCCTTCGGCCGTGTCACGGACGACGGCAGTCCTGACCGTCTCCAAAAACACTTCTCCCTTGTCCCAGTACTGCTCGTTCCGGGTGAGTATGATATTTTTTCCCTGCTCCCAGCCGGAAATACGGAATGGGCCGTCATACACTATTTCTGCCGCATTTTTTCCGTAACTTTCTCCCAACCGCTCCACGATGTCCGCCCGTTGTGGCAAATAGGCGGATGTCGTTGTCAGCTCCAAAAAATACGGGATCGGACGGGTCAGCGTAACACGAAGTGTTTGCTCGTCGACCACCCGAATACCCACCTGGTTCCAACCAGTCCGACCGTGGTGGTAATCTTGTGCCCCTTGGATAGGAAAAAACAGATACGCTGACCGAGAGCGGGTTTGGGGTTGTAGTACCCGCTTCCACGCGTAGGCGAAATCCTCGGCTCGCACCGACTCGCCGTCACTCCAACGTGCTTCTCTGAGATGAAATGTGTACACGCGCTTGTCCGAACTCACATCCACCTGCTGGGCGATGGCGGGTTCCGGTTTGTTATCTTTGCCCAGTCGCATCAACCCCTCCATCACATTGTTGAGCAAGTTGACGGAATGCGGATCGATCGCGACGGCACTGTCCAATGTCGCGGGCTCTTCGCTGACAGTCAGATTCAACACCTGTTTTTCCAGATGAATCCGATTCTGCGAGGAAACCTGGGGCAGAAGGCTGTCACAAGCACTCAACACCAAACTGATCGTGATCAACATCGCAGCCATGCACAAGGGCTTCCTCATTTCATTCCTCCCTGGTGTAATCCGTTCTCTTATTTCATTTCCTTAATTTTGCTTCTGTTTTGTACCTGATTTTTCCTTCCGCTTCTTTCGACGAATCCGGTCGAAAACAAAAACAAATTTGGGCAAAATCCCGCTTGTTTTTACATAGGTACCTTTGTTTATCGGTCGATCCATACGCTCTCATCTATAAAGAGGGCTATCTTTGTAAGGGATATTAGAGAGGGTGGAGCGAATGTTCAATAATGACCCCGACACTCATTAAGGCCCGGGATAGGCTATGACGAAAAATTGTAAAGGAGGAAGCATTCTGTGTTGGAGCTGCTGTTCATTCTTACACAACTTCTCATTCTGATCATCCTCTTGATTCATGATTGGGTTCCGCTTGGAAGGCTGAATGATCTGGAGGGATTAAGCAAGTAGGTCTCTTTCCAACAAAACCTGACCATAACGATGGTCAACAGCTTCCCCACACTGATCGCATTGATTTTTTCCATGATCTATTATCATCGACCTTATCCGTTTAGCGTCGGTGTCTATCTCATTTTGTTTTATTTCGTTATGCTCATGGGAGAAATTCGCGCCTGGTGGATTCCCTACTTTTTTGGAACCACTCCGGAACGTGTTAAACGATATGCCGACATGTTTGGGAACACCCATTCCTTTTTACCGGAACGAAACGGCATCATCCCCAATACGCTTCATGTCATTCTTCATGCTTTGACATTCGTCACCCTGATGTTATCCGTCTTCGTTGTGACTGTCCGGTAAATACCTGTTGTACGATGGGTTCCGCTATTGGGGGATTGCTATGCTAGCTTGATTGACACCTACCAACTTCCGTTTGTCGGACAAAGATGAGTTTGTCTATCATCTCCCTACAACAAAAAAACACGGGCGAAACAGTCGTTTCACCCGCGCCTGTCATCCGAATTTACATTTTTTCCGGTGCTTCCACACCCACCAAGGCCAACCCGTTGCGAATCACCTGAGCCACGCCGGCAAACAGCGCCAGCCGTGCCCGCGTCAGCTCCGGGTCGTCGCCGATGACGCGCTCAGCGTTGTAGTAGCTGTGGAACTGGGTGGCCAATTCGTACAGGTAGCGTACCACGCGGTTGGGCGCCAGCTGCTCGGCCGCCGTCACGATTTCTGACGGGAAGTCGGCCAGCTTTTGCAGCAGGTCGAACTCCCGGTCATCCTGCAATCGTTTCAGGGAATCGCGGTCCAGTTCCAACGGGATGCCCCGTTCCTTGGCCTGGCGGAACACGCTGTTGATTCGGGCGTGCGCATACTGCACGTAGTAGACCGGGTTGTCCGTCGACTGGGAAACGGCCAGATCCATGTCGAAGTCCATATGCGTGTCGGGGCTTCGCATGCCGAAGAAGTACCGCGCCGCGTCTACACCGACTTCATCCATCAGTTCGGCCATGGTGACGGCTTTCCCGGTTCGCTTGGACATCTTGACCAACTCGCCGCCTTGGTACAGCTTCACCATCTGGGTGACCACGACGGTCAACTTATCCGGATCGAGCCCAAGCGCTGCCATCGCCGCTTTCATCCGCGGGATATAGCCGTGGTGATCCGCCCCCCAGATGTTGATCACTTTGTCGGCTCGCGCGTATTTGTTGCGGTGATAGGCGATGTCCGGCGTCAAGTAAGTATAGGAGCCGTCCTGTTTGATCAGCACACGGTCCTTGTCGTCGCCAAATGCGGTCGATTTCAGCCACAAGGCGCCGTCTTTTTCATAGGTATATCCTTTCTCTTTCAATTCGGCCAGGGTTTCCTCCACTGCTCCGGATTCGTACAGGGAGGTTTCGCTGAACCAGACATCCATTCGGACGCGGAAACGCTCCAAATCCTCCCGGATGCGGTCCAACAGCCGTTTCAACCCGTATTCGCGGAAAAACGCCAACCGTTCTTCGCGCTCCATTGAGACGTACCGTTCCCCGTCCCGCTCCACCAATTCCTTGGCGATGTCGATAATGTCTTGTCCCCGGTATCCATCTTCGGGGATCTCCGCTTCATGCCCCAAAGCCTGCAGGTAACGGGCTTCCAAAGACAATGCCAACATGCGGATCTGGTTGCCGGCATCGTTGATGTAGTATTCTCGCGTCACCTCATACCCGGCAGCATCCAGGATATTGCACAGGGAATCGCCGACCGCAGCCCCCCGCGCATGTCCCAGGTGCAGGCTCCCCGTCGGATTGGCGCTAACAAACTCCACATTGACGCGTTGTCCCTGCCCCGCGTCGGTACGGCCGTAGGCTTCCTTGGCCTCGTCAATTTCGACAAGCACCTGAGCCAAATAGGAGCGATTGATGAAAAAGTTGATGAAACCGGGTCCGGCCACTTGGATGTCGCGAATATGCGCTTTTTCCCGGTTGATGTGGTTGACGATTTGCGCTGCGATCTCGCGTGGGTTTTTCTTGGCCACCCGCGCCAATTGCATGGCGATGTTGGTTGCCAAATCCCCATGTGAACGGTCGCGCGGCACTTCCAGCATCACTTCAGGAATCTGTTCGGCCTGCGCGATACCCGCACCGATCACTGCTTGGCGAATCTCCTCTTTCAGCGTTTCCTTCATGCGTTGAAAGACATTCATGGTCGCTCCGTACCCTCCGTCCACTCAATCTGGAGTTGATATTGTCCCATCTCTTCCTCTCCCATATGCAACCGGAAAGAGAAGAAAATCACCCCGCCGTTTTCTCGCCTGTCACGCCGATAATCCAGCGTCCTCACTCGCATTTCGCTTTCCCCAGCCGGAGTGTGGATGAGGCTGCCCGTCTCGTGTCCGGGGCGATAGGTTTGACGGTAAGCGATGGCTCCTTGGCGAATGACGGTTACTTCGTTTTCTCCCGCCTTCACCACAGTACGAACTTCCTCCGCGGTCCCCTTGTTTTCCCAGTATCGCAATACCCACTGCCCGTCTCGATCCTCAAATTCTCCCACTTCGTTCTGCTCAATCGCGTCATCCCATTCGTTTTTCGACTGAATGGCGGATCGAATGTGCAAGTGAACAGGGATCACGGCTTACGCCCCTTTCCCGATTGTTTGTATCTTACCACTAGAAATGGGAAATGCCAAACGGGTCCAAACCATATGGAACAAAGCTTCCTCCGTTGGGAAGGAAGCTTGGACGTTCGAGAAATGTGGATTATTTGACAAAACCGATCAACATCTCGCGCAACACTTTGGCCGCTGCCACTGGTGTCTGCTCCGTCGGATCGTAAGCAGGCGCCACCTCGACAATATCCGCTCCGACGACGCGCACATCCGATCGAGCGATCAAGTGGATGGCTTCCAACAATTCGCGCGAGGTGATCCCGCCCGGCTCCGGCGTGCCCGTTCCCGGCGCAAATGCGGGATCCAATACGTCGATGTCCACGGTGACGTACACCGGGCGCCCTTTCAATCCGGGCAGTTCGTTTCGGAGCGGTTCCACCACGTCAAACGGATGAAAGTGAATACCGGATCGCTCCGCATACTCGAACTCTTCCTTGGTTCCGGATCGAATCCCAAACTGATACACATTTTGTGGCCCGATCAACTCGGCGATTTTGCGCAGGGGCGTGGCATGCGACAACGCTTCCCCCTCATAGTCGGTCCGCAAATCCGCATGGGCATCCAAGTGAATCACGGCCAAATCGGGGTAATGCCGGTATACCTCCCGCACCACAGGCCAAGTGACGAGATGTTCCCCGCCCAGCCCAAACGGAATTTTGCCGTGGGAGAGCACCTCATCCACAAACGCGCCGATCTTTGCGACACTTTTCTCCGGATTGCCGAATGGCAACGGGATGTCCCCCGCATCGTAATACTTCACTTCCGCCATCTCGTGACGAAGATACGGACTGTACTCCTCCAGCACCAATGACACTTCGCGCACCCGCGCCGGGCCGAACCGGGAACCCGGACGGAAGCTGACAGTCCAATCCATTGGCATACCATAGATAACGGCCTGTGCAGCATCCCAATCCTGTGTCGCACCGATGAACACATTGCCCGAGTAGGCTTCGTCAAACCGCATACCGATTCACCCTCACTTTTCGATCAATTCTTGGACAAATTGCGGCAGTTGGAAAAGGGCTTTGTGCATCTCCGGGCGATAATAACGGGTTTCGAGGCGCGGCAGCTTGCTTTCGTCGATCTCTACCGGATCGAACTTTTTCGAACCGATGGTGAAACTCCACAATCCGCTCGGGTAGGTGGGGATGCTGGCCGTATACAGCCGCGTGATCGGGAAAATGTCCGAGATGTCGCGGAACACTTGGCGGATCAAATCGCGGTTGAACCACGGGGATTCCGTCTGGGCCACCATGATGCCGTCTTCACGCAACGCATCATAAATCCCCTGATAAAACGGTTTTTGGAACAACCCTACCGCCGGACCGATCGGTTCGGTGGAATCCACCAAAATAACGTCGTACACGTTACGATGCTCCCGGATGTGCTGGATGCCGTCTTCCACGCGGACCTGCACACGCGGATCGTCCAGACGGCCAGCGATTTCCGGGAAGAATTGCTTGGACACCTCGATCACGCGCCCGTCGATCTCCACCAATGTGGCCGTCTCTACTGTCGAGTGCTTCAGAATTTCGCGGATCGCACCACCATCACCACCACCCACTACCAATACGTTTTTGGGTTCCGGATGGGTGTTCATGGCGACATGGGTAATCATCTCATGATAGACAAACTCATCTTTGTCCGTCGTCATTACCATACCGTCAAGCACCAGCATGTTGCCAAACTGACGCGTTTCCATCACATCGATCGACTGATACTCGGATTTTTCGTGATGCAACGTCCGGTTGATCCGGGTGGTAATCCCGTGATTGGGTGTTTGTTTCTCGGTATACCAGAGTTCCGTTTCAAATTGATCCATGGTCGTCCCCTTCCATCTGAATCGTACTGTAACTGATTTCGTGCCGTTCTGTCTCACAAAGGTCCATCATAAGAATAATCGAAGTGAGGCAAGCACACAACGATTTTCCTGACTACTTCTCATTAATCCTTTCAGGTGTTTTCTTCCCAAACCTCATCCTCCCAGAGCACATACGAATAACTGATCACACCCTGACCCTCAGGTATATTCTTCCTGATCCATTCCCATACTGATACGGACAATTCTTCTATTCTTTTTATTTTAAAAAGAGAAGGTGCATGGGGCTGATCCGCGTCCCATGACCAACAATCTTGGCGGTGGATGGGAATGCTGTTACGCGTCTTTCGCTGGTTCGGCCTGCTTCTCATAACAGGATCGGCACTTTTGCTGTTTACCATACTGTACCTCAAATCCAAACCGCTCCCGCCACCGGAAATTCCGATGACGACCAAAATCGTCGACGAAAACGGCCGGGTGATCGATCAGCTGGATGACGGGGAACATCGGGATCCCATACGGTTGTCCCACATCCCGCGCTCTTTGGTGGCGGCCACACTGGCGGCGGAGGATCAATCGTTTTACCATCATTGGGGTTTCTCACTCAAAGGGATCGCCCGTGCCGCCTGGATCAATCTGAAGGAACACCGGCTGGCACAGGGGGCCAGCACCATCACACAACAGCTGGCCCGCAATCTGTATCTGACCCAGGACCGGACATGGTCGCGCAAACTGAAGGAGGCCGCCTTGACCGCCCAGTTGGAACTGCATTATTCCAAAAATGAGATTCTGGAGATGTATCTCAACAAAATTTATTATGGCCATGGTGCTTACGGCATCCAGCGAGCGGCGAAAATTTATTTCGGCAAACCGGTGGAGCAATTGACGTTGGCGGAAAGTGCAATGTTGGCGGGGATTCCCCGCGGCCCAGCCTATTACTCCCCGTTTGAACATCCCGAACGCGCCAAACGGCGACAACGGGCAATTCTAGACACCATGGAAAAAAGAGGATTTGTTCAGCGGGCGGAGGCGGAAGAAGCCAAACGGGAACCGATCGTCCTGGCTGGCAACCCCCCTTCTGAAAATGCCGCATCGGCTCCATATTTCCGCGATTATATAGTCAAAACGGCCATCACACAGTTGGGGTTGGACGAAGAACTGGTGCGTCACGGCGGACTGACCATCACCACGACGCTCAATCTGAAGATGCAAAAAGCGGCAGAGCAAGCAGTTAAACAATTTGTGGGCAACAAAAAAGGTCTTCAAGCGGCTTTGATCTCCATCGAGCCGAAAACGGGGTACATCCGTGCGATGGTCGGGGGAAAAAGCTACCGTGAATCCCAGTACAACCGCGTGTTTGCCAAACGGCAACCCGGTTCGTCGTTCAAGCCAATCCTGTATCTGGCGGCACTTCAAAACGGATACACGCCGCTGACGCGAATCGAGAGCCGTCCGACCACTTTCACCTACCAGGGAAAAACGTATGCACCGCAAAATTTTGGCGGTTCCTATGCCAACCGGCCCATCACATTGCGGGAAGCGATTGCCCGCTCAGACAACATCTATGCGGTCACCACCCATTTCCGCATCGGTCTGGATCAATTGGTGCAAACCGCTCACCGCCTGGGTGTGCGCACTCCGCTCAGACCCGTTCCTTCCCTTGCGTTGGGTACCTACGCCGTTTCCCCGTTTGAGATGGGACAGGTGTACGCCACGCTGGCCAACGGCGGCATGCGCAACCCGCCTACCGGCATCCTGAAGATTGTGGATGCCAACGGTCAGGTGTTATATCAGCATCAACCCCGGTCGTCGCAAGCGGTTCCGGCGGCACCAACCTTTGTGCTGACGCATCTATTGGAGAGCGTGTTCGATTCCGGTGGTACTGCCCACCGCGTGAAACAAATGTTGTCCCGCCCGATGGCCGGTAAAACGGGCAGCACCGATTGGGACGGATGGCTATCCGGTTACACCCCCGAGTTGGCCACCACGGTATGGGTGGGATATGACCGGCAACGTCCGTTACCCCACCGCGATGGACGCCTGTCTCAATACATCTGGGGCACCTATATGCACGATGTACTGAAAAACCGGCCACTCGTCCTGTTCCGCCCACCGGACGGCGTCAAAGGCGTCTACATCGACCCGGAAACAGGCGGATTAGCGACGGATAACTGTCCGCATCGTGTATTTGAGTATTTTGTGGCCGGGACGGAACCGAAAGAACCTTGTCCTGTCCATCCTTCGACATCGTCGGAAGAACAGTCCCCATCCATTTTGGATCGGATTTTGCAGTGGTTTCAATAATCAGGGAACACAAAACCCCCGCTTAAACAAGCGGGGGTGAGACTGCTGACAAAATAGTTGAGGACGTGTCTGTCCATTCATCAGGCGGCTATGTTTCCCCGGCGAGCAACTTTACCAAGCCCAAACCGAGCTTCGATTCGGAAAGGTGCAGGAATAGCATCGCGGGCGATTTCCATTCGAGCGAAGGGTACTTTGCCCGCGTCCTGCGCCCCGGTTGAATCGGCCATGACCAGCTTCCTTGCATGGCGCAGGTGGAGCGAGCACGGGAAAATCACGCACGCGATATGGATCATTTACCTACTGAAGCTCCGAGCGAACTGGGGCGTGTTTGGTCTTCACTCAGCACTCGTCGCTTCCGCCGATCTGTCCTTCACCGTCAGTCCAGACGCCGTCGTTGTACAACGAGATCAAACCGGCCTGATTCAGTTCCTGCAATACCTCAAACAGACTGTCCCGTTTCCCGGCTGGCAATTGCCGTACAAAACGGTTGATCTCTTCGGTCGAAGCGTGTGTAGCGAAGTGTACACCGCCGTGACGTGCGAAATGATCGTTGTCATGAGTGTGGGTCATGGGGTTCGTCCTCCTCCTTTTCCCCTATGATGCGCATTGACGGCAGGGAATATCAGGGGAAAGGATAGGGATGGGTGAAAACGCTTAACAAAACCGAAACAGCGGGGTATTCCCCGCTGTTTCGGCGTCCTAGCAACTTTGGTTCCGTTACCTTATTTATTAGTGTATCCTTGCAAAAAAGGCGCGGCAATAAGCCCCGCTCAATGTTCACACAGCGTTCAATTTTCCGTGGTGGCCAACGCCTGTTTCAGTTCGTCACCGGAATTGTTCCACATCTCTTCATTATGGCTGATCAGCAAATCGCGCAGCGCTTTTTTCTCCACATCATTTAGCCCAGCCAGTTTGATCCGCCGCTTCAGGGCATCATCCATCCGGTTGACGTGCTCAGGGAGAATCTTCCATCCAATCCGCGCTTCCCGGTCGATTACCATCGAGCACGCGGTCACACCGGCATAATGCGGTCCCTTTTCATTTCGATCCACCGCTACCCAAACGACCCAGTACTTTTTGCCGTTGGGCACCTGTTCAAGATCCGTCGCCCATTTGATTCCCCGCTCCACTGCGCTTTTGGCATGGATCAGACCCAAATCGATTTTGGCTTGATCCCCGTCAATCAGAACAGAAGAGAGATTGCTCAAATTGAGCGTACCCGTAGCATATCCACCGTGAGTGGTGGAATCGTTTCGAATGATATTGAAACCGGACTTGTTTTTTTTCATCCCACTTCGCCCCCTGTCGATCCTATTTTAGCGCAGGAGTTTGGAGGGATGCAAAGCAAGTCGTCTCCGCGAGAGAGGAAACGGGGATTCCTCCAAGTGTTCGGCTTCGCTTCTTGTCCCCTGTTGGGAAGTACCGGAACTATCCTGATTGTCAGTGGACGACCTCTGTTTCTCTGTGGAAACCTGACAGATGGGCAGGTGGACGTTGAAGGTGGTCCCCCTGCCCGGCTGACTGGTCACGTGGATTTGCCCACCATGATCGGAAATGATACGGTGGCAAATGGACAGCCCCATGCCGGTACCGTCCTTCTTGGTGGTAAAGAACGGATCGAAAATACGTGACATGTGTTCCGGCTTGATACCGCTGCCGTTATCCTCCACCCGAATGAGGATGCGATCCCGCATTTCCTTCCACCGAACGGTGACCTTTCCACCGTCCCCCAAGGATTCCAATCCGTTTTGGATCAGGTTGATCAACACTTGTTTCAATTGCTCGGCATCTGCCTCGATCACAACCGGAGTAACGGGGGGTTGAACGATCAACTGATGTCCCATCAACATCGTTTTGGGTTGAAGCAGGCGGAGTACGTCCTCCATCAGCTGATCCAGATTGAACACTGTGAACCGGGCGGGTCGCGATTCGCTCAAATGGAGAAATTGTTTCAGCAAATCATTGATCCTATCGATCTCCGGTAATATGATGGATTCCCATTTTTTTACCTGTTCCGATTCCCTGGCGGAAATTTGGATAAACCCGCGGATCGATGTCAGCGGGTTGCGAATCTCGTGCGCCAGTCCCGCTGCCAGTTGACCCAGTGCGGACAGTTTCTCCAGATGGCGGTGGCGTTCCTCCTCCTGATGCCGTAGTCGCCGCTGCTCAATGGAAAGACGATACTCGGCGATGCGGATCAACTCCGAAGCATTGGTCGCTTCCTGCGGATACGAAGCCGTTCCCAGACAAAAGTTGAGCAATGTGCTCTCCGCCCGCAACCCACTGATCACCTCTTCGATCGTCTCCAGGCTTTGGCGCAACACCTGTTCATCCCCCATCACTCCCACCGCGAACTGATCCCCGTCGTAGCGGGCCACCTGTGCATAGGGAGGAAGTTTTCGCTTCAGTTGCCGGGCTAACATGACCAGCATCTGATCGCCTGCATCGATGCCCTGCTTCATGTTCACCTGTTGAAAATCCACCAAATCCACACAGATGACATGATAAGACTGCCCCGCTCCACACCGGGCCAAACTGCGGGTCACCTGTTCCTGAAACCCGCTGAAGTTGTACAATCCTGTCAAATAATCACGACGCGACGTCTCTTCCAGCTCCAGAATGTATTCATGCAGACGCCGATTCGCTTCCTCCACTTTGACCAACAAACGTCGGTTCTCTTGTTTGACCTGCGAGGCCTCCCAACGGGCTTTTTGCAGCATCGAGCTCATCCATCCGATTATACCGAAAGCCAGAGCCTGATAGATCAATAACCACCACGGTTGCGACCGCCATCCGTTCAACCCAGAAATCATCAAATAGGAAAGGAGAAACGATAAGGTCGTCCATCCCATCTTCTCACCGGACAGTCGTACGGAGACAATCCCCTGGCACAACAAATACAGCCATATGTTGTTCCCATCTCCCGTCAACGCATCCAGCGCCACCAAACAGGCAGTCACCACCATGATATAAGCGGGGGTTGGGCATCGCTCGATCCACTGCTGCTTCATGAACAACAAAACGATCAGAACGACAGAGACCAACAGAATCCCCGCAATAGAACCAAACGTCTGAAAAGGCTCCGCAGTCGGTTCTCCGATCCAAAAGAACATTCTTTGCCCCACCGCGTGCAGCAATTCCATACTACCACCTCGAGGTTGGTGCGTGTCCGGTTCTTTTTCGCATTCTGATTGACAAGATCAGATAGAAGCTTCTCTTTTTAGACATTTATGTTTCCCTTCATTTCCCCCATTTCCTTCCCGATTTCTCTCATTCGACAAAAGATCTCAACAATCGACACTTCTTTTCGTCGAAACGAATTTCGCCTGCGAACATGAAGGAAATATTGTAAATTGGATGAATGTAATGAAAGGGGTGTCTTTTCTGCGAGCATGTTTTTGCTGCTCGGCCAGTACAATGTAGCAAAAACGACAGAAAGGGGATCGACGAAATGGTATCCAAGGAACAGGCGTTGGCCCAAGCGATTTTGGAACACTTGGGTGGTGCCGACAATGTTTCGTCGCTCAGCCACTGCATGACCCGTTTGCGTGTTACGCCTAAAGAAACGGAATCGGTACGTCTGGAAGAGATTCGTTCACTGGAGGGCGTGCTGGGGGTTGTCACATCGACCGATCAACTTCAGATCATTCTAGGGCCCGGAACCGTCACCAAAGTAGCGGCGCAACTGTCCGAAATGACTGGCATCCCATCGGGGGAGGTACGCGATTTCCGAGCTGCTCTCCAAGATCAAAATCGTACATCATTCAAACTTTTTCTCCGCCGGCTGGCCAACATTTTCGTTCCTTTGATCCCAGCCATCGTTGCCGGTGGGATGATCATGGGACTGAACAATGTGATGATCTACAGTCTACATCTGGACGAGAAAAGTGCTCTGGTTACAATGCTGAACGCGATCAGCAAAGTGATTTTCGCGTATCTTGCCGTCTTCGTCGGGATCAACACTGCACGCGAATTTGGGGGCACACCGGCCTTGGGCGGTGTCGCGGGTGGTCTTATCATTTTGCAGGATATCGAGAAAATCCCCCCTTTGTTCGGAGAGCCTCTCGTTCCCGGTCGCGGCGGGTTGATTGGCGCTTTGCTCGCCGCCTGGTTCATCAGTGTATTGGAAAAGCGTATCCGACGCTGGGTCCCATCCTCCGTCGATATCATCGTCACACCGACGCTGGCATTGCTGGTGACGGGGGTAGCCACGTATTGGTTCCTGCAACCACTGGGAGGCCGGATCTCCGATGGGATCACACTGGGATTGACCTCCTTGCTCCATCACGGCGGAATCGTGGCCGGAGCTGTGTTGGCGGGTACGTTCCTCCCGCTGGTGATGACCGGGTTGCATCAAGGATTGACGCCGATTCATATGGAGTTGTTGAACAAAACCGGACTGGACCCGCTGTTGCCGATCCTGGCCATGGCCGGAGCGGGACAAGTGGGTGCCGCTTTCGCCATCTATCTGAAAACGAAAAATCGTACGCTGAAAAACGTCATCAAAGGCGGATTGCCCGTGGGTATCCTCGGGATCGGGGAACCGCTCATCTTTGGGGTCACCCTGCCATTGGGACGCCCGTTTGTAACCGCTTGCATCGGTGCGGCCGTCGGCGGAGCGTTTCAAGCGGTGATGGGCGTGTCCTCTGTCGCGATCGGGGTATCGGGATTGCCTTTGGCCTTGTTGATCCAGCACGGTCAAATCGCCTCCTATCTGATAGGGATCATCATCTCTTACGTAGCGGGGTTTGCCATCACCTATCTCTTCGGTTACAAGGAAGAGATGGACCAACATTATCAGTCTGCCACCACCACATCAGGCCGAACGACATTGACGACCTGACGGCAATCAGTCGTTCTTCTGTATGGGTACAAACTCAAGGTTGCTCGCGGGGAAAATGGTAACCCTCTCGGTGCACTGTGAAGATGGCCGTGCTTCGCGTCAACAGGGTAAGGAGGAACGATGATGGAACCGGATTTGTCCAGACTGATTACCGAACAGATCAACGAGCGTACTCGGGATTTGGATCAAATGTCTGCCCTCGAAATCGTGCGTGTGATGAATGAAGAAGACCGGCGCGTTCCACTCGCTGTAGGGGAGGTCCTCCCTCAGGTGGCGCAAGCGGTGGAAGCGATGGTAGATACATTGAAACAAGGAGGACACATTTTTTACATCGGTGCGGGCACCAGCGGTCGGTTGGGCGTGTTGGACGCATCCGAATGCCCGCCCACCTTCAGTGCGGACCCTTCATGGTTTCAAGGGATCATCGCGGGCGGCGACACCGCTTTGCGCCATGCAGTGGAGGGCGCCGAAGATGATCCCCTGCAAGCGGCGACGGATTTAGAAGAACACGGGTTTTGCTCTCGGGATTTGCTTGTCGGATTGGCCACCAGTGGCAGAACACCGTATGTGATCGGTGCTGTAAAGTATGCCAAGCAGACGGGCGCGCGGACGGTGGCTATCACTTGCAACCCGGGATCAGTGTTGGGGAAATTGGCGGACATTCCGATCGAGGTCAATGTGGGTCCGGAAGTGTTGGTCGGATCCACTCGTTTGAAATCCGGAACTGCACAAAAAATGATTCTCAACATGCTGAGTACAGCGACGATGGTGCGAATGGGGAAAGTGTATCAAAACCTGATGGTGGACCTTCAGCCCTCCAATCAAAAGCTGGAGGACCGGGCACGTCGCATCATTCGACAAATCACAGGGGTTACACCCGAGGAAGCAGAGGCTGCATGGCTCCGATGTGACAAGGAAGTGAAGACGGCGATCATATCGCTGCTGACGGACCAAACACCAGAGCGCGCACGGCAATTGTTGCGCCAAGCGGAAGGACAGGTGCGGAAAGCATTGCAGCTTGCGAAAAAACATCTCAGTGATCAGTAGGACTGCGTTGGATGTGCCTGATCATCTCGGGACATGTTTTTCAGAACCGAAAAAGCGCAGGACGCGGGCAAAGGAAAATTGCCCGCGTCCTGCGCCCCCGTACAATCAACCTTACGCTTCTTCCATATTTTTTCAAGCAAAAAACCCAGTTCCCGATGGAGCTGGGCAGGATGGTCGATAATATGACTAACCCAATCGATTCACCAAACGATGAAATTCTTGCTCCGCCTGATCCCGTTCCATCTGGGTTTCCTCTCTATCTCTCCGATTGCGTGAGGTCAGCGTGTTATAAATCTCATCCCAGGAATCATAGGGATCTTCCATTTCCGGCCGATCTTTTTTCAGGGATTGGAGCGGCATGTTATGGATATATCCGCCGGGCGCCGGTGAAACGGCATGATACGTACGCGGATACGCAGAGACGTTTCCCGGTTTGGAAGAGGTGTTCGCCTTTGGTACAACCATATCGCCATGGGCATGCATCGTTGGATATATCCCTTGTTCCCTGTGATTTCCCTGCAGGGTCGACGATGCAGAAGGGTGGGCTACCGGATGAAACGTGTCTGATTCAACCAAGGTATGTAGGATGGTTTGTTTCAAAATGTTCTTAATTTCTTCGCTGCGATAACCGCTCATCAACTGATCCACCCATTCGTACACCGGACCGTCTTCCTCTGTAAACGTGACATTGCGCTGTGTCGGCGGCAAATCCTTTCGTCCCAAAATTTGCTCTTTTAACAATTCACGATCACACACCGTCGCCAGCGGAAAGTACGTACCGCGCAAGAAAGTTTGGATGCAGTACTTCACCAAGATCGGGAACTGACCACGCGGGAGAATTTCATACCAATACCGAATGAGCCGGTCCTTCTTACCAATATAAACTCCTACCGTAATCGCCATTGTCCCGGCACCTCCGCTCGAAAATTATAAGCGTATGCTAACTGATTTTCCGACGGTCGTTTTTTTCATCCTGTTAAACCTTCTATTACCATTGAGTTTAACAGTCGCATTGGTATATGGCAACAGGAGGATTTGTCGAAAAAAGGGGAAAAGGAAAAAAAGACCTTTCTTTTATTTTTGGTTTAGGGATAAAATATTCCTCTGCAAAGAAAAACAGGGCGATGATCGCCCTATTTTACTGTATAGAGTATTCTTTAGGTCACCACCGATTTCCTTCACACGATCTTGCGATGAAACTGCATGATTTTACGGTACATACTCCGATCCCCAATTTTCTTGAACATCCGGAATTGCGGACGCGTATTCACCTCAAAGATCCAGAATCGTCCGTTTCGATCCAATCCCACGTCGATTCCCAACTCCCGCAATCCGGTAAATTGGACATGCAAAGCGTCAGCCGTTTTGATTCCAAGCCAAACCAACACTTTTACCCAACGCTTTACGGTTTTCGGTTCACCACCCGCCGCCGTCAACAGTGCCTTGGCGGCATCCACAGGCTTCCCGCCTTTGCAATGGTTGGTGACAATGCGGCCAGGTGCGGCTGATTTGGCAACAATCCCAGTCAGTTTCCAATCCTTGTTGGGTCGCTGCAACAGCAGGCGTAAGTCGAATGGCCGATCATCAATTGTCGCCAGCTCGATCCCCTGTTGGACCAAATAACGTTTTCCCGCGAAGAAACAGGATCGCAACTGGTCATCCAATTGACTCCAGGTAGTGGTTTTGGTATGTGTGCGAAAGCGGACTTCATACTTGTCATTCTCCTGTTTCCGCACACGCAGGATCCCGCCACCGCCCCCACCCTTGTCCGGCTTAATATAGACGATCGGATATCGTTTTAACATCAGCTTCAATGCATCCGTCGAATATCTCCGTGTTTCCGGCAAAAACGGGCGAAGTGATTCCGTCTTTTCCAACACGCGCGTTTTTAGGAGTTTGCTCGCAATTTGTTGATAATGACGAATCTGTCTTTTTCGTTCCATGTCAAGTCCTCCTCTGCCACCCAATATATTCACCCCTATCTGCCCAGCACATCGTTCATTCGCCCAAATTTCCCATCAACTCACTAACCTTCTATCAACAAAAATGTGTTAAACTGGTAGAAATCAAACGGGTGTTACTCTGCCGAGTCCCCCATTGTTTCAAGGAAAGGAATGTGCGAAAATGAAAACAACCGCACGATGGATTCGTTTCCTTCTTTGGGTGGCGGTTTTCTTATTTTTCAGCAGACAGAGCATCTCATGGGCACAACCCGTCATATATGAGGGAAACCAACTGCTGGATGAGTTTCGTTTTCATCAGTGGGCTACTATCCGCAAACCGTCTATTATATTGACCTATCCGCCTAAGTTGGCTGAACAGGCGACCGTCATTGCCGACGAAGCAGAGAAGACAGTACATGATTTTCAAACATCCTGGGGATGGCAAATCGAACAGCCGGTTCACATCTATTTGTTTCCGGATAGAGCATCATTACGGGAACGGTTCGGATGGGAACCGGGGGTCTCTGCATCCGGCGTCTACTATGCAGGCGCCATCTATCTGCTCAATCCCGACTGCTGGATGAACCAAACGGCTTCTCTCAAGGAAAACCCGTGGAAGTGGCGGCAGATTTTCCACTTCCAGGGTCCGTTGTACCATGAGTTCGCCCATTTGTACTTGGACCAGTTAACGAGGGGCAATTACCCCAGATGGTACACCGAAGCGTTCGCCCAGTGGGTGGAATACCGGGCACTCGGTTATGAGTGGAAAACGAAAGCCAACGATTTGCGTACTCATCAGTCGTATTCTTATCGTAATTTGGACCGGTTGTTTGATCGGCTGCCCAATCAGGCATTGGCTTACCGAGAAAGCTTTTTGTTTTTCCGATATATGGTGCAAACGAAAGGATTCAAGCGGATCGACCACTTTCACCGCATGTTGGCCGAGGGCATCCCTTTTGCTGATGCATGGCGGCAATGTTTCGGCCGACCGGTCGAGCAATCATTTGATCAGTGGTTGAATCAAACATTAAGCGGATAAGGACGATCGGGAGGTTTTGCGTTTGTGTGCGAAAATCTTAGTCGTGGAAGATGAACGTCCCATCGCCGACATTTTGCAGTTTAATCTGAGCAAAGAAGGATACGAAGTCGAATGCGTATACGACGGGGACAGCGCACTGAAGCGGGTGTTTGCCTCCCCTCCGGACCTGATGTTGCTTGATTTGATGCTTCCTGGAACAGACGGGATCGAAGTGTGCCGTCAGGTTCGGCAAAAATACCAGTTTCCGATCATTATGCTGACTGCCAAGGATTCGGAAGTGGACAAAGTGCTGGGTTTGGAAATCGGCGCAGACGACTATGTAACCAAACCGTTTAGCAACCGGGAACTGCTGGCCCGGATCAAAGCCAATTTGCGCAGATTTCAGCAAAACAAGGCCGAGCAGAAGCAGGATGATGAGGATTCCCGTATACGGATCGGGGACTTGACGATCGATCCCGTTAGTTACTCGGTGACCAAGCATGCCAAGCCGATCGACCTGACGCATCGGGAATTCGAGCTGCTTCTGTATATGGCCAAACATGTCAACCAGGTGCTCACTCGCGAACACCTGCTGCAATCGGTGTGGGGTTACGACTATTTTGGCGACGTGCGCACCGTGGACGTCACCATCCGTCGGCTGAGGGAAAAGGTGGAGGATGATCCCAGCCAGCCGAAATACATCATCACGCGTCGGGGCATCGGATACACGATGCGTGATCCCTCCGTGGAGCGGTGAGGCTATGAAGCACTGGTTTCGCATGTTTCAAAGCATCCAATGGAAACTAGTCGTCATCTATCTCTCACTGACCCTCATCGCGATGCAATTAACCGGCGTCTACTTGTTTCGGTCATTGGAAAAATATTATTACACCGAATTCAACAAGACGCTGGAAAACCAAATCCGTGTGCTGACCACGCCGTCCGATTTGTCCGATCTGCTCAGCAAGGGTGTGGACAACCAAACGGAAATCGAAGAGCTCAATCAGCTCATCCAAAAGTTGTTCACCTACAACAAGCAACAGGCCACCCTCCAAGTGGTGGACAAAGACGGCATCGTGATCAGCACGACTGGGGACAACAAAAGTGTGATCGGTCAAAAGAACATCAAAGCGACACAAGCGCTGGAAAGAGGGAAATATGAAGGAGTCCGCATCGATCCCGCCTCGGGATTCCGAATGAAGGTGGTCGCCGTTCCCATTCAGAAGAACGGAAGGATCGTGGGGGCCGTCTACCTTGAAGTCTCCATGGAGGAAATGTACGACACGATCAACAGGATCAGCATCAAGCTGATCAAAATTCCGCTTGCCGCGATGGCGATAACCTCGTTGTTGTGGATTATCATCGCCCGCACCATCACCAGTCCGGTGAAGGCGATCACTCAACAAGCCACCGCCATGGCCGAGGGGGATTTCAACCGTCAGGTGGAGGTCAAAAGCAACGATGAGATCGGACAGCTGGCCACCGCCTTTAACCATCTGGCTCAACATCTGCGTGATGCATTGTCTGAAAACGAGGAAGAAAAAAAGAAACTGGAATCCGTACTGGCCAACATGAGTGACGGCGTGTTGGCTTTTGACCGTGAAGGCAAAACGATCGTCTCCAACCAACCTGCCGAGGAAATGCTCGGCAAACCAATCCCGTTGGGACAGCCGATCAACGATGTGTTACCTCTGTCCGACCCGATCACTTTGCCGCTGGAAGAGGAACGGGTCACTTATCTGGAGATGAACGCTGGCGATACGGAAGAATTGCAGATCATCAAGATCACTTTGACACCTATCCAACGTTCCGGGCAAAAAATGGTTGGGTTGATCGCCGTTTTGCAGGATGTGACCGAAGAGGAGAAACTGGATCGTAGGCGCAAAGAATTCGTCGCCAACGTGTCGCATGAATTGCGCACACCGCTCACTACCATCAAGAGTTATCTGGAAGCTCTGGACGAGGGTGCGATCAACGAACCGGAACTGGCCAAACGCTTTCTCTCCGTCACCCTGCAGGAAGCAGATCGAATGGCACGTCTGATCCAAGATCTATTGCATCTGTCCCGACTGGATGCGAAACAGACCCGGTTCAACAAAAAACCGACCGATTTGCGCCGCATGCTGGAAAAGGTGGTCGAGCGTTTCTCCGTCCCATGCCAACAAAAAGAGATCAACCTCAAGCTCCATGTAATCGAACCGTTGCCACGGGTTTACGTAGACCGGGACCAAATGGATCAAGTGATGGACAACCTGCTGTCCAATGCCGTGAAGTACACGCCGGAAGGCGGGACCATCACGGTTCGTGCACGACGGCGCTCAGATGGTTCGGCGGAAGTGTCGGTATCGGATACCGGGATCGGCATCCCCAAAAAGGATCTCGCCCGGATTTTCGAACGTTTCTACCGAGTGGACAAAGCCCGCTCGCGCAGTATGGGCGGTACCGGTTTAGGTTTGTCCATCGCCAAGGAAATCGTGCAAGCACACGGCGGGCAAATCGGGATTGACAGCGAATACCAGCGCGGAACCACCGTTTACTTTTCTCTCCCGCCCTGCGAACCCGAGGTGGTGCGATGAAAGAGCATATGAAATCGGCGTTGTTGACTTTCCTCATTCTGCTTAGCTTTATACAGACAGGGTTGCTGTGGTACAGCTCCCCCTCCTATGAGGGCAACAAACAGCTGTATGTCACCCGCCCGCAGATTGGAAGTGAGAAATACAACAAAAAGCAGATGTATGAACTGGTCGCCCCCCATCAGATCATCTGGCACCACAGCGGTGCCACGGCATGGATTCCAATGGAGGTAAACGGCAAGGGCAATCCTAGCTACGACAATCTGATCAAAAGCCTGCACGCCGGTAAGCTGGAAAACCTGCACCTCATCACTCCTACTGCCGAACAGTGGAATCAACTGTATCAGCAGGAAACAGGAGTGGAACTGCGCTATTTCCGCGATGTGCCGTCGAAAGTGATCAGCGCCTTTTACCTGGATGACATCGATCTGTCCCAGCTGAAATGGGTCAGCCGGATCTGGGTGTTCATCCAAAACAAGCAGATTATCACTTGGTTCATTTCCGACAGCGAACAAAAAGTGATCCAGGCACAGACTACCATCCCACGCTTTCAAAGTGTATTGGGTGAAATTGCTCGACAGCCGACCGAACCAGTCGACCCTTTTTATACGACCGGAAAGTTCCCGTTGGACACCAACTCTCCGGTTCCCAAGTTTCCGCATGCCTTTTATCTGCCGAAAAAACCACCAAAGGCAACGGAAAGTGTGTTTGGATTGAAAAAGATTCAAATCGATGCCATGAAGAATTGGCTGTTCAACGATCCCACGCTCGTTAACCGCTTGACAATAACGAACCGTTTGCTCTATACAGACAGCGTGCGTCTTTTGCAATACGACGACCGAAATCAGGAGATGATCTACACCTCTTCTGCCAAGGCAACGGTACCTGTACCCCCGTCACAGGAACTGGATCGGATCAACCGTTTTGTGAAAAAACACAGCGGATGGACCGGTAATTACTTGCTGGATCGTATCACACAAAACACGGACAGTGACGCCAATCAATACCACTTCCGGCTGATCGTCGACGGTTTGCCGGTATACTGGCCAACTGCAATCCAGAAAAAAAACCCGGATCTCGACCCGTTTGGAATCGAGTTGGAAAGCACCGAAGAAGAAGTGTCGATGTATCAGCGTTCGTTGTTGTACCTGTCTTCCGATCCGCAGAAAAGAAAAGCGGTCCAACTCCCCAACAAAGACGACGTGCTCGCATTGCTGAAGCGAGCCCACATCGAGCCAGCCAACGTACGTGACCTCTTCTTGGGTTACCAAACGGAAGACATGAAAGACGAGCACGTCAAATTGAAACCGGTGTGGATTGTCATGCCAGCCAACAACGATCCACGCATCTTGTCAACGGGGTGACGCTTCATGGATTGGAACCGAGCCAAAACAGTGCTGATACTCGCCTTTCTATGTCTGAACGCCTTTTTGGCCGTTCAGTTGTTGGAAATCCAGCAAGAACGAAGCCAATTGCTGAACGTGGCGCAATCCACGATGAATGACCTGAAGCAATTGTTGGCCAACAAGAAGATTCAACTTCGGCGGTCCATCCCTGAAGAACAGCCCACCATCCCGCTGTTGGAAGCCCACTTGGCGCAGCCGGGGGACGGATGGGAACGGCAGGACGGGGTTTATATCAAACAGTTTTTTCCGTCGGCATCCCGACCTTCCGATTTGAACCAACTGCTCGGACGGGAGATCGAAAACTTTTCAACCTATCGCACGGACATGGTGTTGCCGCAATCGGGTAATCGCGTTTATTATCAAACGTGGGAAGGATACCCCCTGTTTGAGGGAAAGGTGGAAGCCAACCTGGAAAACGGCCGGTTGAAAGAGATTCAATGGACACCGTTGTCCATCCGTGCGGAAGACACCCGACAACGGGTGACACCGGCCTATATCGCCTTGCTCAATCTGATCGAAAGTGGAAAGGTGTCCGCGGAATCCCGGATCCCCATCATTGAGTTGGGATACCACGGGCAACAATACGATGCGGAATCGATGGTGCTGTACCCCGTATGGCGTGTGGTGGTTCAGGACAAAAACAACCAACCCCACACCTACTATGTCAACGCGATGACGGGGGCTGTCGAATCGCCCGACTAGGGATCATTTGGTAATCCGATCAGACTGCAACGTTTTTCTCAGATGAGAAAGACCCAAGCCCGACTGCGTATCGATCCGGAAAGCGCAGGAATCCCATCACGAGCGATTTTCTGCTCGTGCCTGCGCTCCCCGGTTTCTAGCAACCTTGCTCTGCTTCATGCAGGGCGAAGGTGGAGCGATTGAAACAACGTAAAGGGGAATACATATGCGGTTTAGCATACTGGCCAGTGGGAGCACCGGCAACGCCGTGTATGTGGAGACGGATGAAATCCGAGTGCTGGTAGATGCGGGGCTCAGCGGAAAACAACTGGAACAACATCTGAAAACCATCGGTGTAGACCCCGCTTCCATCCAAGCCCTGCTTGTCTCACATGAACACATCGACCATGTGAAAGGGCTGGGTGTGTTTTCCCGTCGATACAACATACCGGTATATATGAACGAAGCCACTTGGCAAGCCCTGCCTTCCAGCGTGGGGTCAATTGACGAACGTAACCGTCGCGTATTCGATACCGGCACCACATGGGGAATCGGCAACCTGACCATCCACAGCTTCCCCGTATCCCATGATGCCGCCGAACCGGTCGGCTTCCGTTTTGAGCATGCCGGTCACTTATTGGCCCTGGTGACGGATACGGGGTATGTCAACCAGCGCATCAAAGACGTCGTATCTGGTGCAGACGTCCTGATCTTCGAAAGCAATCACGACGTGGAAATGCTGCGGATGGGCGCTTATCCGTGGAATGTGAAACGCCGGATATTAAGCGACGTCGGCCATCTGTCCAACGAAGACGCGGGCGAAGCGTTGGCGGACATTTTGACGGGGAACGGAGAGGACGTATATCTGGCGCATTTGAGCCGGGACAACAATTTGACGGAATTGGCCCATATGACAGTGAAGCAAATGCTGGAGGAAGCCGAATTTACCGTCGGGCGTCATGTACGGTTGTGGGAAACCCGTCACGATCAACCCACTCCGCTCCGCCCTGTGTTGAAAAAACGGTCTTGATCTCCCCGGTTCATCTTCCCTCATTCTGTTGCCGGGGAGATAACAACTCCCGATCCAGACGGCAAGCGCGTTCAACCAGTTCTTCCCGGGTAATCACCCTTTTGTCGATCAGTTCCTCGATCAATGCCGTGATCAATAGAGAATCATGATAGATCATCTGTTTGACATCAGCCAGCTCCGCACCTATACTCCATTCCGCCCACCGCTGATTTTCCGGCGTAAACGGCGGTCGTTTCTCATGAGACACCTGTCGTTTTCCTCCTTTGCTTCATGCGTTACCACCCATGCCAGATACGACACACGTTCTGCCGGTGGACGCTTCTTCACAAAAACAGGCCAAGCTGCTGACAAATCGGATGTCGGCCTCTTTTGCCTGTAGTTTCATCATTTTTTCAGTTTATACCTTCGACAATATGGTATAAACTCAATATGACAAAAAAAGCAAAATCTCGTCACCCCCCGTGCGAGCGCTTCCTGACGCAAGTTCCCAATTAGTATAATATGATTGCACCATTCGCATAATGAAAACGATCGCGAGAAATCAGTGAGGAGGCGGGGATTTCGTTGGACTTTCGACAATATTCACAGGATCCAGGTCAGTCGAATGATCCAGGAACATCGTTTCGTCCGCAGTTTTCGTTTAATCCCCCACCCCAAGGCGGGAACGGATCGTCTGGGCCGATGCACCACGGTGGCGGGCCGCAACCGCCGGGACCACCACCCCCTTCCGGAAACGGCGGTTCAGGGGAACGGGGGAATGAACCGCGACGTGCATCCGTTTGGCTGATCGCCCTTGTGTCCGGGTTGATCGGCGGTTTGCTGGTGTTGTTGCTGATGCCAGCTCTGGTGCAAAGCGGCTGGCTGTCCCCGTATGCTGCCAATGATCCGCAATTGCAAAACGCACCGGGGGCACAGAAAAATGTCAGCGTTCGCGTCAATTCAGACATCATCAATGCCGCCAAAAAAGTGCGCCCGGCAGTGGTGGGTGTGGTCAACCTGCAAGAAACCGGTGATCCATTCAACCCGGGAACCGTGCAAAAAGGAACGGGATCGGGGATCATCTTCGAAAAAGTTGGCGACAAAGTGCGCATTATCACCAACAACCATGTGATTGAAGGCGCGCAAAAAGTGCAGGTGGTTTTGCCCAAGGACAACGGCGGTGCCAAATTGACGGCCAAGATACTGGGGGCTGATCCGGTCACGGATCTGGCGGTGTTGGAAATTCCGGCACGCGGAGTCAAAACCATTGCGACGCTGGGCAATTCCGACACGTTACAACCCGGAGAACCGGCCATCGCCATTGGCAACCCCTTGGGACTCGACTTTTCCCAGTCGGTCACCGCAGGTGTCATCAGCTCCACCAAACGCTCGATTCAAGTGAGTGATACGACGGCGATCGACGTCATTCAAACCGACGCTGCCATCAACCCCGGCAACAGCGGCGGCGCCCTCGTCAACGTAGCGGGACAGGTGATCGGTATCAACACACTGAAAATCGCGGAACAGGGTGTGGAGGGACTCGGTTTCGCCATTCCGATCAATGAAGCCAAACCGATCATTCAAGATCTGATCCAACACGGTCGGGTGATTCGTCCCTACCTGGGGACCAGCATCATGGATTTGGATGCCTTGCCCGAGGAATATTGGGCGGAACTGCAACTGCCCGACGACGTGAAATCGGGCATTCTCATCCGGGACGTGCAATCGGGGACTCCGGCTGAACAGGCAGGATTGGAACCACACGATGTCATCGTTGCCGTAGATGGCAAACCGGTGCGTACCGCCGCGGCATTCCGCAAATACCTCTACACCAACAAAAAAGTGGGCGACACGATCACAGTCACGTACTACCGCGGCAGCAGCAAACAGTCGGCTACGATCCGTTTGACAGAACAACCTGCACCGTAAGGTCAAACAACCCCTGTCAACCTCTGAATGGCGGCAGGGGTTTTGCTTTGTGGATGCTGTGGATAATGTGGATAACTTCTGGATAACTTGTGGATAAGTATGTCTTGGAGGTGAAATACTTGCCGGAATCCTCATATCGATTTGCCTGCGAAGCACATGTGGATGTGGTGATCGACGGAATCGTCGATGATTTCGCCGTCGCTCCCACCATATTGCCTTGGCCGGATCAAACTGTCCGTGCGGAATCCCCCGCTGTGTGCCACTGGTGTGGTAAATCAGCCGATTATGTTCTGACTTGGACTACAGATTCGCAAACACCCTCATCATAAGGGAGAAAGGAAATTCTCGCAGGAGAGGAGATATATCGGTGAACATTCAAATCATCGCCGTGGGGAAACTGAAAGAACGTTACCTCAAACAAGGAATCGACGAGTATGCAAAACGCCTGTCCGCCTACGCCAAACTGGACATGGTGGAGGTGGCGGAGGAACAAGCCCGCGATCCGGTCAGTGAAGCGGAAGCGGAAATGATTAAAAACAGAGAAGGAGAGCGCATCCTGAAACGAATTCATCCCGATGCCTATGTGATTGCGCTGGCCATCGAAGGGAAATCGATGTCCTCCGAGCAATTGTCCAACCATCTCGACCGGTTGGCTACCTACGGAACGAATCGAATCTCCTTCCTCATCGGCGGCTCTTACGGGTTGTCCGAGGAGGTGCTACAGCGCGCCGACCTGCTCCTTTCCTTCTCCAATATGACCTTTCCCCACCAACTCATGCGCTTGATATTGTTGGAGCAAATTTACCGCGCGTTCAAAATCAGTCGGGGAGAGACGTATCACAAATAAAAAAAGAACGCCCGAAGGCGTTCACGCATATACAGGTCGCATCTGAATTGTCTGATCCCGGTCCGGTCCCACCGAGAAGATGGCCAGTGGAATCCCGGTCAATTGGGTAATCCGTTCCACGTAGTGTTGAGCAGCCAGCGGCAGTTCATGGTAACTGCGCACTTTGGTGATATCCTCTTTCCAGCCGGGCAATTCCTCATAGACCGGTTCGCAATCCTTCAATACTTCCAGATTGGCCGGATAATTTTCGATGATTTGCCCTTTGTACCGATAGGCCTTACAGATTTTCACCGTTTCCAAACCGGTAAGCACGTCGATCGAATTGAGCGACAGTCCGGTAATGCCGCTGACGCGACGCGCATGACGAACCACAACGCTGTCAAACCAGCCCACCCGACGCGGGCGCCCGGTGGTGGTCCCATATTCGCGCCCGATCTCCCGGATGCGATCGCCGATTTCATCGTGCAGTTCCGTCGGGAACGGGCCGTCACCCACCCGGGTGGTATACGCCTTGGCTACCCCGATCACCTGATGGATCTTGGTCGGACCCACTCCGGAGCCGATGCAAACACCGCCGGCCACAGGGTTGGACGAGGTGACAAAAGGATACGTCCCTTGGTCGATATCCAGCATGACACCCTGTGCTCCTTCAAACAGCACACGACGCCCCTGATCGATCGCATCATTCAATACCACCGAGGTATCTGTCACATACGGACGAATCCGATCCGCACAGGCGAGATACCGTTGGTACACCTCATCGAAATCAAAACCGGTCATATCATAGAACCGCTCCAGCAAGCGGTTTTTCTCTTCCAAATTCCGTTTCAGCTTTTCGGCAAAAATGTCCTTGTCCAACAGATCGGCTACGCGAATGCCGATCCGGGCCGCTTTGTCCATGTAAGCGGGACCAATCCCTTTGCCGGTAGTGCCGATTTTACCCGCGCCTTTCCGCGTTTCCTCGGCTTTATCCAATTTGAGATGATACGGCAAAATCACGTGCGCACGATCGGAGATGCGTAAATTGTCCGTAGACACGCCATTTTGATGCAGATAATTCAGCTCTTCCACCAACGCTTCGGGATTGAGCACCATTCCGTTACCTAGTACACAAATTTTGTCCGAGTAAAAAATGCCGGAAGGGATCAAATGCAGTTTGTAACGTTTTCCTCCAAATACAATGGTGTGTCCCGCATTGTTACCGCCTTGGTATCGTGCCACGACTTCGGCTTTCTCAGCGAGGAAATCGGTGATTTTTCCTTTCCCTTCATCTCCCCACTGCGTGCCGACCACGACCACCGTCGACATGGGTCATTCCTCCTTCGCGGCGGTTTCCACCAGTTTTCCGAACACAATACATAGTCTATCCCAATACAAGCTAGAGTGTCAATGTCAAAACCGAACATTCAAATTGCAATTAAAGTAATATATTCGGAGAAATGCGTTTTCCTATCCATCGTTTATTAGCAATGTTTTGCAAGCGAGTGAAACAGGGTAATTTCTCTATGGCGGATGAGCCACGTCCTAGATCGACGGTTCGCCGTGACGCAGATCCAAGCTGAGAAATTTGTTGTAGTTTTTGAGGAACAGCAATTCCACCTTACCGACGGGGCCGTTCCGTTGCTTGCCGATAATGACTTCCAAGATGTTTTTCTTCTCGGAGTCCTCGTTGTAATAATCATCCCGGTACAAAAACGCTACCACGTCGGCATCCTGCTCGATTGAACCGGATTCCCTGAGGTCCGACAGCATCGGTCGCTTGTCCTGACGTTGTTCCACCGCACGCGACAACTGGGAAAGTGCAATGACCGGCACATTCAATTCCCGTGCCATCAACTTGAGAGAGCGGGAGATTTCGGAGATTTCCTGTTGCCGGCTTTCCCCGCCGCGACCGGAGATCAACTGCAAATAGTCGATCAGCACCAGACCCAGTCCATGTTCCGCCTGCAATCGGCGCAGTTTGGAACGGATATCAAACACCGTTACTCCAGGCGTATCGTCAATGAAGATGGGTGCTTCCGATAACGTGCTGATCGCCATCGTCAGCTTTTCCCAATCCTCTTCTGTCAGATTGCCCGTCCGGAATGCCTGGGCGTCGATATTGCCCTCCGCTGCCAGCATCCGCATCACCAATTGGGGGGCTGACATCTCCAGGTTGAAAATCGCGACGGGCAGTTTGGAGCGGATGGCCACATTTTGTGCAAGGTTGAGGGCAAACGCTGTCTTTCCCATACTGGGTCGGGCTGCGATGATGATCAGATCGGACGGTTGCAAACCGGACGTCATCCGGTCTAAATCAGTATATCCAGTGGGAATCCCGGTCAATTCCCCTTTTTTGTAATGCAATTTCTCAATGTGTTCGTACGTCTCAATTAGGATGTCGCGGATCGGCACGAATCCGTTGCGGTGGCGCCTTTGGGAGATGTCCAGGATCTGTTTTTCCGCCTCATCGAGAATCTCAGCCACTTCCGCACCACCGGAATACCCTGCGGAAGCGATTTGCGTCGCTGTCCGAATCAGCCGGCGCAAAATCGCTTTTTCCTCCACAATGCGCGCATAATATTCCACGTTGGCAGATGTGGGCACGACTTCGGCCAGCTCGGCTAGATAGCTGACCCCCCCTACCTCTTCCAACAGCTTCCGGTCCTGCAGCTCGGATGTGATCGTCACCAGATCGAGCGGTTCTCCCCGTTCCGACAGCTCAATCATCACCTGAAACAGTCGCTGATGCCCCTGTCGGTAAAAATCCTCGGGTCGAAGCCGCTCAGTCACCGTCACCAACGAGGATGGATCGATCAAAATGGCACCCAGAACAGCCTGTTCCGCCTCAAGATTGTGAGGAGGGAGACGGTCTGCAAACAACTCACTCATGTTCCATCATCCTCCAGCCGCTGCCATAAAAAAACGCCCCACCCGCGCGTGGAGCGCTGATCGGCACGGTTCATTCTTCCACCACATGGACGGCCACGGTCGCCGTCACTTCCGGATGCAGTTTCACCGGTACCCGTGTGACGCCGAGCGAACGAATTGGTTCTTCCAACAGGATCTTTTTCTTATCGACTTTCAGCCCGTGTGCCTGTTTCAATTGTTCACTGATTTGCTTGGAAGTCACGGCACCGAACAACCGGCCGCCTTCCCCCGCTTTGGCGCGGATGGTAACTTGGATGTCTTTTAATTTTTCAGCCAACGCTTGGGCTTGTTGCCGTTCTTGTTGTTGTCGGGCTTCTTCCCGCCGTTTTTGATCTTTCCAGGCTTTCAGATTACCCTCGGTCGCTTCCACGGCCAGCTTCCGTGGAAACAGGAAATTGCGCGCATATCCTTCGGAGACTTCCTTGATCTCCCCTTTTTTTCCTTGCCCTTTAACATCTTGCTGGAATATGACTTTCATTCAGCGTCGCTCCCTTCTTCGTGCACCTTTTCCAAGATCTTGAGCAAACGCTCGCGCGCTTCCGATATCGTCACGTTTTCCAGTTGAACGGCGGCATTGGTCAAGTGACCACCGCCACCCATCTCTTCCATGACCACCTGCACATTGATATCTCCCTGTGATCGGGCGCTGATAGACACTTTGCCATCATCCCGTTCGCATACGACGAACGCGGCACGAATCCCGTGCATGTTGAGCAGAGTGTCGGCCGACTGGGCGATCAGAATCTGGTCGTACCGTTCACCTTCCTCGCCCGTTGCAATCGCAATTTTATCGTATACCACTTCCGTATTTTTGACAATCTCCGCCCGTTTGACAAAGCGGTCCAAGTCTTCCTTGAGCAAGGTCTGCACCATTGCCAGGTCCGCTCCATGCTGCCGGAGGAATGAAGCGGCCTCAAACGTGCGTGAACCGGAGCGGAATGCGAAGCTTTTGGTGTCGACGACGATACCGGCGAACAGCGCTGTCGCTTCCAGCGTGTCCATGACGGTCCGGTCTTTCTGGTACTGCAAGAGCTCTGTCACCAACTCACAAGTGGAGGACGCATACGGTTCTAAGTAAACCAATACCGGATCGCGTACGAACTCTTCCCCGCGCCGGTGGTGATCGATCACCACCACCCGCTCCGCTTTGTCCAACAATCGCGGTTCGATTGCGAGTGAGGGTTTGTGGGTGTCCACCAATATGACGAGCGTGGTATCGTTCACCATTTGCAACGCCCTCTCAGGTGTGACGATCCGTTCACGCAGATACTCGTGTTGCTCAATCGCTTCCAACAAGCGTTCGATCCCTGGATTATGATCGTCCTCATCCAATACGATGTAACCGGGGCGGTCATTCTGCCGAACCGCGCGCAAGACGCCAATCGCTGCCCCCAAGGCGTCCATGTCCGGCTCGGTATGTCCCATGATCAATACCCGTTCGCTGTCGCGGATCAAATTGCCAAGCGCATGCGAAATCACCCGCGCACGGACTCGGGTCCGTTTTTCCACGGCATTGGTCTTGCCACCGAAAAAGACGATGCGTTCACCATTGTGCACGGCCGCTTGGTCGCCTCCGCGCGCCAATGCGATATCGAGCGCGGCTTGGGCGTTTTGCGTTCGTTCAATCATTGTGTCGCCCGTGACGGCCAGCCCGATGCTGAGCGTGATGGGGATCTTATTATGCCGCGTCTTCTCCCGCACTTCATCCAAAATATCAAACCGGCTTTTCATCAGCCGATCTAATCCGCGCTGTTCCAAGATGAGCAAAAACCGGTCGGTATCATAACGGCGTAAACTGATATCGTACTTGAGCGCCCATCGGGAAATGGCTCCTGTCACTTCCGTCAAAAGCAGGGTCCGCTCCTGATCGTTCATACCCTGACCCGCTTCATCGAAGTTGTCCAAGTGCATCAACCCGATGACGACTCGTTCCTGTTCATATCGTTCCTGCAGTTTTGCCAACCGTGTCACGTCACGAAAATAATAGAGTCTCTCTTTCCGTTGGTGGATGACCTCGAACGACCGACCGCCGATCTCGACGGTGAAAGGCCCCCCTTCTTTTTTTTCAGCCAACTTCAGCACAGGCAGTAATTCATCCAATGACGTCCCGATCAATTCCTCTTTTTGGATCATGTCCCGCACAAACGGATTGTGCCACTCAATGCGACGTTCGCGGTCATACAGCAAAATGCCCACCGGCAAATGATCGATCGCTTCCTGGGTGGCTCCCTTCACCCGTTTCGACAACGTCAACACATACTGTGAAAACTCTTGGCGGAACACACGTTCCGCCCGCACCAACATCAGCGCGATGAAAAAAAAGAGAGTAAGCCCCATTACGCCGTATTCCCAACGGTAGATGGAGAGAAGCGCGATCAACATCAGGCTGAAACACATGGACATCACCATGTGTAACCCGTGCCAGCGCTGAGTGATAAATTTCGGCATCGTCACATCCCCTCGACCCGCTCTTCCTGTATGTTCTAAACCTTATTCCGCGCAGTTTGGTTCTATTGTACCAAAAGCGCTGGAAAAGCAAAAAACGGTTTACAAGAAACCCCCAGAACAAACCGGGCGCAGAACGTGGGCAAAGTACACTTTGTTTTGCTTATCAGGATGGCTGGTGAACACTGTCCACATTGCTTTCCCGGCTCGCTCCTCCTGCGCCCTGCGGGGAAGCAGATGATGACCGCTCCGACCTGGTCAGCGCAGGAAGTGGGAAAGCACGCTTCACTTTGAGAAAATTGCCCACGATTCGCTCCTCGCGCTTTTCTGGTTCAGTCGCCGTTAGCCTTCATTTTTCCACGTAAATCAAATCCCATATCCATCATGCCGATCAGGTGAACCCCCATCAACAGGAGCGGGAACGGAAATGAAAGGACAGCAATAGCAACCACCCACCCCCGATTCCATCCGCGACGACGAAAGATAAATGCCAAGAAGCTGAAGCCCTGGATCAGGAGGAGCAGTGTAAAGACGGGCAATGCCGGAGCCAAGTCACCAACGCCATCCTTGTTCAACAGGGTGAGCAGGATCAGCCCCAGATAGACTACAAAGAAAGACCGGGGAAACCGCCACCGATCAAAAGACGGAAGAAATTTACCAGGCAATCCCCACTTGATTATCCACCTTCTACCGATGAGGAAACTGACTGACACAACACCGAACGACACAGTACCCAAGGTTACTGGCAGGAAGAGCGAAAGTGGCAGTTTCGGCATCACGTAGTTGATATCGTATCCCTGCATCATTCGCTCGGTTTCCATCAGTTGTTTTTGCCACTCGGACTGGAACGTTTCTATGATATGGAATGATTGTTCCGCGATTACCAATGTCAACAGCAGGAGCAATACAGACACGATCCAGCCACCCAGCACGACGTCCACAGCACGCATGCGGGGCCGTCGGTACAGCTCACCCATCACGATCCCCGTAGCCATACCGAACAGCGCCAGCGAAAGCACAACCGGATGAAAGAACAGTAAAAGGAGCAATCCCAACACGGACGCAAATCCAACTGCGAAATTCCACGAGCGTTTGGCGGTGTGAATGAAAAATGGAAGGGGAAAAAGCCAGATGGTGAAAAGGGAGAACGGGGTAAAGAGCGAGGCGAACAGCGGGATGAATGCCGCGCACAACCAAAACCCGTCCCGTACCCGATCAGTTGGTCCCGTCAAAACCGCGTCACCTCTTGTTGATGTAGTCGTCCAGTGCGGAGAGATCCCCGTACCATTCTTCCAATTGATGTCCTTCACGAATGTGCTCGCGCAATTTATGTCTGACGACCTGATCAATTTCCCTGTATGAGTAGCCCAAACGGCGCGCCATGACATACGTCGCCATAACCAAACTGGCCAGACTGTCAAGAATCATGTGCTGATTGGCATGATGCAACCCTTTGAACAGATTGGCCTGTTGATCCAGCATCTCCGTCTTCAACCAATCGACCACTTTCACACTTTTGGCAATCTGTACATGTTGCTCCGGCCGGCTCATGGCAAACACTCCTTTGGGAACTTTGAGGAGTGATTTCAACATTTCACGCGCCTTTTCCTGCTTTTCCATCCTTCTCCACCGTCTGATGCAAAAAAACAGGGGCTGTTGCGCCCCTGTCGCATTAGTCGGTCGTGTACGGCAACAACGCCATTTGGCGGGCCCGTTTGATCGCACGGGTCAATTGCCGTTGGTATTTGGAAGAAGTTCCGGTTACCCGACGCGGCAGGATTTTCCCGCGCTCGCTGATGAACTTCTTCAGCAGGTCCACGTCTTTATAATCGATGTAATCGATTTTGTTCACCGTAAAGTAGCACACTTTGCGGCGTTTGTGTCCACGACGGCGAGCCATGTTCCATCCTCCTTTCGTTCAATGAGCGATTCCGTATCAGAAGGGCAGATCGTCGTCAGAGATGTCGATCGGCTTTCCATCATCCGCAAACGGGTCGTCGAAATCGTTGTTGCTCTTCGGCGAGAAGCGCTGGGAATCCCCCTCCATGCCGGGATTCCGGGATGCACCTCCCGCCGGTTCGAGGAAGCGGACATCTTCAGCCACCACTTCCGTCACCCAAACCCTGCGTCCTTCATTGTTTTCGTAACTGCGGACCTGCAAACGACCGTCCACCCCGACCAGGCGGCCTTTTTTCAGGTAGTTGGCGCAGTTCTCCGCCAACTGGCGCCATGTAACAATCGGGATGAAGTCAGTCTCCCGTTCCCCTTGCTGATTGGTGAACCGACGGTCCACAGCGATGGTGAAGGAAGCCACAGCGACACCGCTCGGCGTGTAACGGAGTTCGGGATCCCGGGTCAACCGACCGATCAGAACCACCCGATTCAGCATGTAACAACTCTCCTTTTTTCGCCGATTCCTCTCTCAAACGACCTACCCTTATTTTTCTTCCAGGTTGATGATCATATGGCGGATCACGTTGTCATTGATCTTGATGGTGCGATCCAGTTCATTGACGACTTCCGGGGTGGCGTTGAACGTCACCACGGTGTACACGCCGTCACGGAACTTCTTGATCTCATAGGCAAGACGACGTTTGCCCATTTCGTTCACTTCGATGATTTCACCGCCGTTGTTGGTGATCACCGAATGCACCTTTTCCCGCGTTGCGCGAAGGTTCTCATCGTCCAGATCCGGACGCACGATGTACATCAGCTCGTATTTCCGCATCCTTTACACCTCCTTTTGGACTTTAACGGTCCCTGCCCGTCGGCAGGAACAAGGAGTGGATATACACAAAACCACAATTCTACATTCTAACAGAATTCATAGACGGTGGCAAGAAGTCCTGTTCAAACGCTTTATACATTAAACCGGAAGTGCATTATATCACCATCACGCACGACGTATTCCTTGCCTTCCAGTCGCAACAACCCTTTTTCCCGAGCCGCCGCGAGTGAACCTGCCGCCATGAGGTCCTCATAGCCGATCACCTCGGCGCGGATGAAGCCCCGTTCAAAATCGCTATGGATGACACCGGCAGCCTGCGGTGCTTTGGTTCCCCGGCGAATCGTCCAGGCCCGCACCTCTTTTTCCCCTGCGGTGAAATAGGTGATCAGCCCCAACAATTGATACGCGGCCGCCACCAACCGATCCAGTCCAGATTGCTCCAAACCCAAATCCGCAAGGAATTGCCGCCGTTCCTCCCCTTCCAACTCGGCAATCTCCGCTTCCAGCTGGGCACTGATCGGGACCACCTCGGCCCCTTCTTCGTCTGCGATCCGCTTCACTTCCTGCACATACGGATTGGACCACGGATCAGCCGCATCGTCTTCCCCCACATTGGCGGCATACAGCACTTTTTTCGCCGTCAACAAATTGAGCGTTCCCTTGATCGCCTCACGCTCCTCATCGGACAGCTCCACCCGTCGGGCCGGCATTCCCTCCGTCAGGGCCTCCTTCAGCTTGATCAGTGCCGCATGCTGCAACGTCGCCATCTTGTCTCCGCTTTTTTTCTGCCGGCTGACACGCTCCAAGCGGCGCTCCACCGACTCCAGATCGGCGAGGATCAATTCCAGATTAATCGTTTCGATATCGCTGGCCGGATCCACTTTACCCGCCACATGAGTGATGTTTTCATCCTCAAAACAGCGGACAACGTGAATGATCGCGTCCACTTCACGAATGTGGGACAAAAACTGGTTTCCCAATCCTTCACCCTTGCTGGCGCCCTTTACCAAACCAGCGATGTCTGTAAACTGAAAGTGTGTCGGTACCACCCTCTGGGGCTTTACCATCTCGGCCAGACGGTCCAGCCGTTCGTCCGGCACATCCACTACACCCACATTGGGATCGATTGTACAAAACGGGTAGTTGGCCGATTCAGCCCCCGCCCGTGTGATGGCATTAAACAGCGTCGATTTTCCCACATTGGGCAATCCTACAATGCCCGTCGTCAATGGCATACTGTCATCTCCCCCCGACCGGGATCAAATCGCTCCCAACTTTTGTTCACACGAAAATCCGCCTTTTTCAGGCGGAACGTTCATTCCTTACTCTCTTGTTCGGCTGCTTGTATCAGCACTTTTTTCATTTTCTTTTCAAACTGCGACCGGGGCAAGAGCACGCTGTGGCCGCAACCGGTACACTTGATCCGAATATCCATCCCCATGCGAATCACTTTCCACGCATTGGTTCCGCACGGATGGGGTTTTTTCATCTCTACGATGTCCCCCAAAGCGAACACTTTCCGTTGCAACACCATCCATCACGCTCCTGCTCATTGCCTGTCGGCTCGGTCATCTGCTCGTATTCCAGTATAACCGATCTGATCAATCCTGCAACAAAACAGAATCCCCCAAACCCGGTTCGCCGAAAGAATGAGAATGTGTTTGGTGCATACTGTCCAATTGCGGAAGGGTTATGTCCGCTCCGACCCGAAGCGCAGTACGCGGGCAAAGTACGCTGCGCTTAGAGGAAGTTGCCCTCGATTTCTTCCCTGCGCGTTCCGGGTATTCGCTCGGCCGGCTTGGTCAGGCGCTCATCTGGGAAAGCATATACTCCACGGATCTACCAGACACGCTAGCGGCTGAATATGTAAAATGATACTCAAAATATCAAGCCACTCCTGTCCAATAGCATGTGGGCCTCCCCGGCCCTGGTTTGGCGGGTAAGCAGATTTCACTTTCAGAATATGGCGATCACATGTGTTCGTTGGAAAAACAAGTCTGTAGAATACGAAAAAACCGGTCAACGACCGGATTTCTGCGTGGATTCTACAATTTAGAAATGATAGAATATTGAAAGGAGACAGGGAAATGCGTTGGCCTCACTCTCTGGCCGGTATCAAGGGGGTGAGGCGCATAACCTGGCAAGAAATAGTTGATCTGATGACCGGTTTGGCGGCAGTACTTGCCGTACTGGTCCAAGTCATTCGTCTTTTCCTTGACTGGGAACAGTCTAGGAAAAAACGGCGCTAAAGCCCTTCCTGTGGTTACGTAATAAAAGGCTCCTAATGACCGCACATCGTTGGGAGCCCGCCGGCCCAGGAGAGTGGGGCCGCTTGCCAGCACGCTTTCCTTGTCTCCATTATATTCCCCATTTCAATCATGATCAATCGATGGACGACCTTGATTTTTGCGGAAAATGATCAACTGGGGACCATCCGGATTTTGAGAATGGGATCCGGCTCATGATCCCCCGATCCGGCAGACTTCGGCAAGCCGTCGGAAAGGTAAAAAGGAGAAGTGCCGCATGAAACGGAAAAGACTTAAAGTGCCGGCGGAGATTACCTTCATCGCCGTTTTTGCGTTCCTGATCAACTTGTGGACGGAAAATGATTCCCAGACACTGTACGACCGATATTTTGCCTTCATCTTCAAATGGAAACTGCCGATCATCATCGTGGCACTGCTGTTTTCGTCTTTTTATATCTATTTTCGTGAGCAAATCCGCGAATACAAGGAAGATTTGGCGGACAACGCCCGCATGTTGCTGCAGGCCTATGACGAGCTGAAGGATTTCAAATGGCGGGCGCGTCTGTTACATGCCATGAAACGGTTTACCCGAAACGAACCGTACGTGCTCGCCGTCCAGTTGTACGAATACACCATCAAGCGGGAAAGGCGGAAAGTCGTCTTCAAAATCAACCACTTGGACGGGTATGTATGGGAAAACATCGACCTCAACGCGATGGTGCAGGCATACTATGAGGTGGACGCGCGATTGTTCCAGCAATTTGAGCAGGCAGTACGAGCATTCGAAGAGGACCGTTTTGATCCGCTGTTGGATTTTATCCAGCAGTATCAACCGGAGATTGAAGAGAAGGATGACATCGACGACCGTACGGCCCTCCAGTATGCATTCGTCCAGCTCGCTCTCGATCTCCTGGAGACCAAAATCAACTTTGATCTGTTGATCGACCCCGAAACCAGAAGGAAAATCAACACCCGAAAGCGAACCGGTATCTTACGGGGCATCATGATGAAAGACCGGTTTTACACGTTTTTGCACGATGGGAATAGCGACAAGCAGGGACGAGTATATTTAACCAAAACCATCCGCATCAAAGGCGGGAGTTACGTTTTCTTGCTCACACTGAGCCCGGACATCCTGGAAGAGGAAAACCACGCCGAGCACTTCGAAAAGCTGTCACAAGCATTTGCCCAGGAGATGCACCAAGCGGAACAAATCACGTATAATAATGGTGAGAGCAACTAAAAGGGGGACAAGCGCATGGAGCGCGGCGAGCTGGACAAACAGCGGGAGCAGATGATTGTCGAGCGGCTCAAACGGATGGGGATCAAGGTGGAACCAAAGGGCAACAAAAAAAGAACCCCCGATTTTTCCGCAATCATCGGCCACCCTCAGCCGCAATGGGTAATCAAGTGAGTATGGGTTCGATGGACCGGCTGAATCGATTGTTTCTATTCACATATGCTAGGACTGATACATATTGCCCGAACCTGACGGAACGGGACCGTATTCCTGTGCCCCATGGCAGATGGAACCGGTCTTTTTTTGTTTCCGGCACCCCGTCTGCATTAAATCAACCGTTGCCGGATTGGATGCAACAGCAATATCATTAAAATAAACAGATTCAATACACCGTACAAAGGATACAAAATCTGGATCAAGGCGGCAAAACCCAAGCGGCTGAGCGGAATCATCACGATTAAGACCATCGCTCCGATCATCCAGCGAGGTAACGGAAGCTTATCGGACAAGCGAGAAATCAAACCGTGCACGTTGCTGACGGCGGTGGTGAAAATGGCCAGCCACAACACCAAAGAAACCACTCCCATCCACCAGGGAGAATAGTGGCGCATCAAGGCAAACAGGGGAATATCATACTGAGGCATCAAATGCGCCACTCGAAGCAAGGCCATATTGTACAGATACGCCACTGCCCCCAGACAAACCGAACTAATGACAGCGGCGAGCCAAATTTCCGATGAGCGGCGAATTTCCGACCCCAACGTGGACAATACCGCCACCAACGAAATGATGTTGAACGCCGCATAGGTAATCGCCGACGACCATAGCGGGGTTTGGTGAGTCATGGTGGACAGATGCCAGGCCGAAACCGGCTCCTTGGCATCGGTTTGCAGAAAGTGGCTGCACACCAACAGCAGGATCAGGGTTAAAACCGGCATCAGTAGCGCATTGACCGTCATCACCCCTCGCAGATTAAACAACAGCACCAAAAAAACGGTTGCACACAGCACCAATCCACCCAGTATGTAAGATCCGTTCCACTGCTCAAACGTCGCACCACTTCCCGCCACCATCACCAATGTCCCGGTCAACAAAAACAGCAGAATCACCCCGTCAAAAAAACGGGCGAGCCGGCCATCCATCAATTGCATTAACATTTCTGAGTAATGCTGGGTCCGGTGGTACCAACAGATTTGAAGCATCGTAACGGTGGCCAAAAAAAACAATGCCATGGACAATACAATTCCCCACCTGCTGTTATCACCGTAAACGCCGAAAAATTCCCATATTTCCCGACCGGACGCAAAACCCGCGCCAATCGTTGTACCCACAATGGTCATGCTGATTTTAACTGAGCGCCAAACAGATGCCCACATACCAACCGCCTCCCAGGCTCGTCGCGGGTTGTCCGTATATGTATATTTCAACCTGTTAATCCGTATACTGGTAAGGACCAAAAATATCGGAGGTCGACTGCCATGCGCGAGCTGGTTCCCAGACCCGGATCACCTTACTCCTATCCGTATCGCGTACAGTACACACAGCCTTATGCCGCACAGGAATGCGCGGAGCGGTTGCATCAAGTCCTTCGCACAAGCGGATCATTCACCCATTTGGCTTGCGTTTGTATCGGAACCGACCGCTCCACTGGGGATGCGCTCGGTCCGCTGGTAGGAACGTTATTGGAGAAGCACGCACCACCTTCCCTGCATATTTTCGGTACATTGGACGAGCCCGTTCATGCCGTCAATCTGCGTTCCACGCTGTACCGTATCCATCAGGAGCTGCATCATCCATTCATCATCGCGGTGGACGCCTGTTTGGGACAATTGAAAAGCGTTGGATGGATTCAATTGGGTTTGGGGCCGTTAAAGCCCGGTGCAGGGGTGAACAAAAATCTTCCTGAGGTAGGCCAAGTACATGTTACGGGAATTGTCAATGTGGCCGGATTTATGGAATATTTCGTATTACAAAACACCCGATTGGGCGTCGTCATGAAAATGGCGGAAGTCATCGCCGATGCAGTACAGTTGGCCGTTCGTCAATACCACACCTTGCCGCGTTGAAGTACATCAGTGCTACCCTGGAAAATCTTCAGAACGAGATGAATGGGTGTTTTTGAAAAAAAAACCATCTGTACCGATCAGGCGATTGAGGTACAGATGGTTTTCCCTTTGATCCTCATTTTCCATCGTTGACTTTTTTTCCTGTTAACACAGCGGTGTCTTCATCTTGATTCCCATTGAGCGCGCGATGGATTGCTTGTCGCTCTTCGGAAGAAAGTGGATAAGAAGACTCGCCTTCAACAATCGGCTTCGCGTAAATATAGGACGGATTATGACGGTTGAATAAACTGCTGATCACCACACCGTTTCCCTGTTCATCCAGCATGGCCAACGAAAAGCTCATGTCGGTCGCACTCTCTCCTATGGCATTATAACGTACCAATCCCATACGACCCTTGAGGGAAGAGAGTGTCTGATCAATACGTTTGAGATAGTACAACAACTGTTCCGCATCCATCTCACCCGATTCCAACAGGTCGGAAATGGAATCGGACTTCTGGAAATAACGGGACAACTTACGCCATCTGCGCTTTTGTAGTGACAAACGAATCCACCCGATTAACAATAAAAGGAACAATACCACTTGTCCAATCAATACACCCATGATCCATGTGGCAGGATCCTGATGTATCCACCCGATCCAACGTTCCAGCATGGTGAAATCCTCCTGTCATTCCCTTTCCATTTCTTAAGAAAAATCGGCGTTGTTGCCATTTACACCAACACCTCTCGGATCTCCCGAAGCGCTGCCAGCAGGTCATCGATATCCTTCTCCTGGTTGAAGTACCCTGGGCTGACGCGAACCGTTCCGGTTTGATCCGTTCCCAAACTAAGGTGAGCCAATGCCGCACAATGAAATCCCGCACGTACGGCGATTTCGAAATGTTGATCCAAGATCTCGGCTACCATCAAACTGTCCACCCCTTCCAAATTGAAGGAGGTAACAGGTAATAAAGAATCATCCGGTCCGTACACTTGGATCCCGTCCATTTCCTGTAAGCCCGACCGCAATCGATCATTCAAGGCCATCTCCTTGCGGTGTATGGCATCCAAGCCGGTTTGGGTGACAAAACGCACCCCGGCCTCCAATCCAGCGATCCCGGGTGTGTTGGGTGTTCCGCTCTCAAACCCGTCCGGGCGGGCCGAAGGGTGTTCCAACGATTCGGAACGACTGCCTGTGCCTCCCTGAATCCAAGGTTCTATTTTGACATCGGGATGCACATACAATCCTCCCGTTCCCTGTGGGCCAAACAATCCTTTATGGCCGGGAAACGCCAAAAGATGAATGTTCATCGTTTCCACATCGATGGGCAGCACACCCGCTGTTTGTGCCGCATCCACCAAAAGAAGCACGTCGTGTTTGGCGGCAATGGCGCCAATCTCTTCGATGGGCAGGACGGCACCGGTCACATTGGAACCATGTGTCATCGCGATTAAACGGGTATCCGGCGTCAATGCTTCTTCCACCGCACGCGGCTCCACCGTTCCCTGCGGAGAGGGTGGCACGACTGTGACACGAATCCCACGTTCCTTTTTCAGCGCCTCCAATGGACGTGCCATCGCGTTATGCTCCCAGGGGGAGATCACCACATGATCCCCCGGTTGAAGCAAACCTTTTAGCGCTTGATTGATCGCTTGCGTTGCATTTGCGTAAAAAAACAGGTTCTGCGGGTCCCGAATCCCAAACAAATCAGCTAAAGCTCGGCGGGCTTTGGCCAACACTTCTCCCGCCTGTACCGACAGCCGGTGCCCCCCTCTGCCGGGATTGGCACCCAGCATATCTATGCAATCTTTTACCGCCTGCGAAACCCCTTCAGGTTTCGGCCATGTGGTGGCGGCGTTATCCAGATAAATCATTTTCCACCACTCCCAGTACCGATGACCCCTCTTTCATTATACAATGTCTGGTCAAAAGTCGGTCCCCGCTGTGCTTGATATCCTCCAATATCCTCCATCTATAAAGCCGGAAATCCCTGTCCCACTCATGCCGCCTGGGTGATCTTTTCTTATGTAATGGCCAATGCTGAAAGCATAAGGTTACCCACAGGAAAACAATCCCCCCTTCTCTATACGGACCATCCCCCTGACTTCAATTTTCCCATGATTCGCCTTGAAGGAATTCAATCAGTCGCTCCAGCTCCCGTTCGGAATAATATTCAATCTCGATTTTGCCTTTCCGTTTTCCCTGCCGGATCCGAACGGGCGTATTCAACGTTTCCCGTAACAGTTCTTCATAACGAGTGTATGGGGAATGGAACTCTGGTCTCTCTTTTTTCTTTTTCGGCTTTACCTGTTGAACGTGTTGCACCCATTCTTCCAGTTGTCGTACGCTGGCCCCTTCCTTTTTTACCTTTTCGGCCAACTTTTTCTGCAGATCCCGGTCTTTCAACCCCAATAAAGCGCGAGCGTGGCCCATGGATAATGTTCCACGTGAAACATCTTCTTGAATCTCAGGTGGCAATTGCAGCAGCCGCAGGAAGTTGGTCACATGCGGACGACTTTTCCCTACCCTCGCTGCCAGCTCTTCCTGTGTCAGTGAAAAATGTGTCATCAATTTCTGGTATGCCATTGCCACTTCCAAGGGATTCAAATCCTCACGCTGTAAATTCTCGATCAGCGCGATTTCCATCATCCGATCATCTGAAAACTCGCGAACCACCACGGGGACTTTGCTTAATCCCGCTTCTTTCGCTGCACGAAAACGCCGTTCTCCCGCTACGATTTCATATCCTCGAATGCTCTTCCGCACAACAATCGGTTGAACGATGCCGTGTTCCTTGATTGAGGAAACCAATTCTTGCAAAGCTTCGGGGTCAAAATGTTTGCGCGGTTGATAAGGATTGGGACGCAACTCCTCCAACGGTACTTCATTGATCGCATCGGATTCCTGGACATCAATGTCCGGTAATAGCGCTCCCAACCCCTTTCCCAAACGTTTACCGCTCACGTCCGATCACTTCCTTTGCCAACTGAATATAACACTCCGCCCCTTTGGAGCGCGGATCATATGTAATGATCGGTTTCCCGTGACTGGGTGCTTCACTTACCCGTACATTTCGCGGGATGACCACATCATATACTTTGTGCTGAAAATATTTCTTCACTTCTTCCATCACTTGGACGGACAAATTGGTTCGACCGTCAAACATCGTCAGCAACACCCCTTCGATCTCCAAATGCTTGTTCAGGTGTTTCTGAACGATGCGGATCGTGTTGAGCAGTTGCCCCAACCCTTCCAATGCGTAATATTCGCATTGGATCGGGATCAATACCGAATCAGCTGCCGTCAGGGAATTGACCGTCAAAACCCCGAGAGACGGCGGACAGTCGATCAACAGATAATCATAATGTTCCCGCACTTGCTGCAATGCCCGTTTCAAGCGCAATTCCCGCGAGATCACCTGTACCAACTCGATTTCCGCACCCGCCAACTGAATCGTGGCCGGCAGCACGTGTAGTCCTTTGATCATGGTGGAGCGGATCACATCAGCTGGTGGAACGTCATTGATCAACACGTCATAGATACAATGCTTGACATCAGCTTTATTGATCCCCAACCCGCTCGTTGTATTTCCTTGCGGGTCAATATCGATGATCAACACTCGTTTCCCTGCCATTGCCAGCCCCGCACCCAGGTTGATCGATGTCGTCGTTTTTCCGACTCCCCCTTTTTGGTTGGCAATCGCGATGATTCTTCCCATGTTTTCACCTCTTTTTTTTGCCCGGTTCTTCTCATCACACGGATACCTTCCTCTTTTATGTAACACCCTTTCTTTCCCGTAATCAAGTGTACATTACTTCCGGTCTCCCTTGGGAATCCGAATGACCAACTCGTAGTAGTCCTCGGTATCGTTCTCATCTGCCAGGACGGTCATCCCGGTTTGTTTGACCATATCCAACGATTGACGAATGGTGTTCAGTGCGATCCGAACATCCCGTGACACGGCCCGCTTGCGGGGTTTTTTGGGGGGATTCACCTTTTCCAATAACTTTTTCACACGCTCTTCCGTTTGCTTGACGTTCCATTCTTTTTCGATGATCTCCTTCAACAAACGAACCTGCATCCCTTCATCCCGCAATGCCAACAGCGCACGAGCATGCCGTTCGGTTATCTTTCTCTTAAGCAGCGCTTCTTTCACTTGTTCCGGCAACTGCAACAGGCGCAATTTATTGGCGATTGTGGACTGCCCTTTTCCCAAACGCTGTGCCAGGCTTTCCTGTGTAAGGCCATGCAGCTCGATCAACTTTTGATAGGCCATCGCCTCCTCGATCACCGTCAACCCTTCTCGTTGCAGGTTTTCGATGAGGGATGCCGATGCCGCTTGTGCATCGCTCATTTCCCTGACGATGGCGGGGATCGTCCGCATACCCAGCTTTTTCACCGCCCGCCACCGGCGTTCCCCGGCGATCAGCTCAAAACCTTTCTTGATCCGCCGGACCACCACGGGCTGAATCACACCGTGGGTTTGAATGGTTTGGCACAACTCATCGATCCGTTCGTCATCAAAAATCGCACGTGGCTGATACGGACTGGGGTGAATCGTATCAACGGGAATTTGTTTGACTTCTTCCTGTTCCTCTTTGTCTACCAAACCGAACAAGCGAGAGAAAGGATCTCTCATTTCGTTGAACACCACCTAGCTTCAACTCATAAACTTGCCGAAGGGCTACAATCTTTGTATTCGAGATCCAACGCCGTCCCCCTGCTTGACAAATCCTGATTGATATTGATGAGACCCCTTTCACGGAGCGCGTATTGACCTTACAAACCTTAGAAAAGCATACTTGCCGCACTGGGAATGTAATGGGTTCGTGCCAAATGTTTCACGTGGAACATTCCGAAAATACACGCGATCTCATTCATTGATTTGTCCCCAAACTCAGTTGACCCTTGTCTATTCGGATTGATAGAATCGATTATAGGAATTTTTCTTTCTATTATGGGAGGAGACCTTATGAGCACACCGGTATATATCGGAAATGACCAGGGTTATTACGGTACCAAAGTAGTGAGCAGACAAGGAGACAAGTTCTACAAACTCTTTATTCGCAACATGGTGGTCCCCAACCGGGTCGGAGAAATTACATACAACAACGATCCACACAACATCATTTATCGCGAAAAAGACGGAGACCGGGAATGGTTCTGTGGTAAATTGGCCATCGAACAGTCTGGCGATGACGAATTGTTCGACTCACACGAACGGCGTTTGTTCAGTCCGACCTGGTTCCGTGAAAAAGAATACCTGATTATGTTCCGTGTCAGCACTGGATTGATGTTGCAAGGGAGCACGGAGCCAATTATCTCGGTAGCTCTGCCCACCGACAGCTACATCGACTACAAAGAGGAATTGAAACGCCGGTTGATTGGCAAACACAGTTTTGAAATTAAGCAAGGAAACCTCCCCTTCCGTCGGATCGAATTTGAAGTGAAACGGGAAAACCTCTATGTGATCAGCCAGCCGATGGCGACGTTGTTCCACATCGCATTGGACCGTGACGGTCAACTGTTGAACGAGGATCTTTTTATCCAAAAAGTGAGCATCAACGACCTCGGATTCGGTACTTCCGACATTGAAACCCTGCATGGCGAAACGATTATCAAGCGGCAAAGCTTCACTTCTCGTCATGCGATGTTGAACGTATATCACCTGTTGTCTAAACGCCTTCTTGAGTTTACCCGTGACGTCGACCCGGACGGCAACGGTAAAGAGTACCCGATCTGGAGCCTGAACCGGGTGATCCGTTCCGGAGAAATCAGCTTCAAAGGAAAAGTGTACGACGTCTCCGAAATCGTACAAAAATGTATTTCCGAAGTGGGGAACGCACTGGTGGACGAAGTATGGCACCGTCTGGACTACGGCGACGACATTACCTACATCATCCTAACCGGTGGTGCCTCCATCCCCTTCAAACCGTTTTACCGCGAACGTTTTGGAGACAAATTGATTTTTGCCCAAGACTACGGAATCGAAGCGCAGTTTGCCAACGCTTTCGGTCTCTGCAAGTTCTCGCAATCCAAATCGCGTACCGTTCCGACCGAAAACATTCAAGAAGCCGCCGCCACCATTCAGGAAGAATTTACGGTGCCGGCCTCCGTTCAAGAACAGATGTCCCATGACAACGATTAATCTCTCCAAACCCATTTCGCCACCCCCAGGGATACCTGGGGGATTGGCTATTTTCTTCTAGGTTTCAACCGCAAGTATTCAACCGCTGTATTTGTCGAAAAAAACCGTCGAACTGATGTTGGATCGGCGAGAATGACCTGATGGATTGGGTTGGATTGGATCGGATCGTGCAAAGGTGATGCTTGTTCGGTAAGCGAATCAACGAAGGAGGAGGCAACATGCAACCAACAGGCGGTGAATATCATGTGATCGTGATTGGAGCCGGTCAAGCGGGACAAAAAGCGGCACACGCCGTCGCTGAAAAGGGATATTCAGTCCTGTATATGCCGGCAAACCCGGGAACGATGTTTTCAATGATGTACCAATCCCCCCACATGGGACAACCCACTCAGATCATTCAGAAGCCTGAACAGCCGGAAGATTCGGTGTCTCCAATTATGCAGGTACAAACTTTTTCCGCACCGGGAGAAGGGAACGGTTGGGTCATTCAAGCTTATGTAAGCAGACCTCTCTCATCGTCAAGGAAGACGTTGCCGGATGATCATGTGGTCCAGGAACGGGAACGATTTGTACGTGAAAAAATGGTCCGTCGTCACGACCTATTTCGTATGGATGGGAAATCGGCAGAGCCAATCGATATGCTGAAAAAACCAGCGGAAAAGGTGGACCAAGCCGTCCCCGAATCTGGTTCTTCCGAACCTGTCTATCGGGAACGCGAGGTACACTTGCGCAAAAAGATGATGGGGTACCGGAACATTGGAAACGACAAACCAGCCGATCTGGAACCGACTCCAGACACACAACTCCATATACCGGAGATGCCGGTACCAGCAAAAGAGTCCGATGCGGCACCGAAGGAGTCCCTTTACAGGGTAGAGGAAATTTGGGCAGGATACCCTTCGTTGTCCACCTCCAAGGAGGAACAGGAACCTGAAACATCACAACAGAAGAAATCAAAACAACATTTGATTCGCCTAGACCCGTCACGTGCGGGACGAAGAGTCCATACCTTCGATACCCAAGCATCCAGTTGGCGTTCATCTTCTACGGGGTCGGAATCCTTGGTCTGGCAGGATAACGAAACACAACCGGAATCCCGAACGGCAAGGCCTCAATCAAAATCGTATGATCAGATTTCCTATTTGGAAGCGGGGAAACAGAAAAAACGAAAACCCGCCGCAGCGAAAAAAACGTCCCTTCCGACCAAAGAAGCCAAGCCGCAGGTGCATTCCCCGTCTCCTGCCGGATCGCGGGTGGCGACACCGCCCAAACGTTCGGAAATTCCCATCAAGCCCAAGCCGAAAATGGTCAATCCGCCCATCCAGTCAAAGGAACGCACATCATTTTTACAACAGGATGCCGCACGGCAAGTATTGGAACAAAGCGCTCCCAAAAACGCGCTCAAACGCGATTCGATCGATTTCGAAGACGCTTACGGATACAGCTCGTGGGACGATCTGTTCACGCCGTTTTCCAATAGCTCCAAACGGCAGGAATTCCAACAGATCGAGAAGCGAAAATTGGCATTGCGCGGGTTGCACAACTTGATCAACAACTTGGGGTGATGACTATATCCCAGCTGGTACAAAAGGAGCACTTTGTCACCGTTTTGCGATATCGTCCACACGCCGCATTTGTCGATGCGGTGTTTTTTTTATTTAACCAGAACTCGAACCGGATGGTTCATCTCCTCCTTACGCTCCTCCGACAATGCCGATATTGATGGAAACAAAGTAGTAGCAGTCGGGGAGATAACAAAAACCAAATGAAGACGCGGTTTCGTCATCGTACAGAAGCCGGTTTTCTTTGCCATAAACAAGTGTCCCCTGTTCGTCCCTGTGTTGGTACATATACTGCTAGAGACTATCAAAGATGGAAGGTGAATTCCCTTTGTTTCCCCTCACTTTCAAACAACTGGCCAGTGTAGTAGGTGGACAAATCGTCCGGGGTCCCCAACATCAACTCATCCGCGGTGTGGTATACCGGCGTGCGGAGCATCTCCAATCGGGAATGATCTGTTTCTTAGAACCAAAACGTTTTGGTTCAGCCTCTTTTTTGAAACATAAGAAAAGTTCAGGTGTAGTGGCACCATTGGGGGGCGAACGATGGATTCCCCGCCATCATCCGCTGATCACCGTTCCCAATGTCACAGAGGCATTATGGAGACTGGTCCGATGGCAACGAGAGCAATCTCGTGCCACAGTAGTCGCAATTACAGGAAGTTCGGGAAAGACGACAACCAAAGAAATGCTCGCTTCCATCGCCAAGCAAAAATATCCCACTCTGAAGACGTTGTATAATCGAAATTTGCTGCGTTCTCTTCCTTCCCATCTGTTTCGGCTAAACGGTCTTCACCGCGTCGTTGTGCTGGAAGTAAGCCCCCCACACCTCCGTGTCCATTGCCAATACGCCCAGCCCCTCATCGGGATTATCACTAATATCGGGGAAGCCCATATCGGTAATTTTGGATCACTGAACAACTTGGTTCGGTCCAAACAACAACTGATCCTGGGAATCCAACCCGGGGGAACGCTGATCATCAATGCGGATGATCCCGGTTCCAAACAACTCAATTTGAATCTGTTCCATGGGAACATCATCCGGATTGGAATCGATCAACCGGCCAATCTTCGAGCCACTCACATCCGATTCACAACCAAAGGCATGCAGTTTCGGGTAGACGGGATTCCCTATTTTATTCCCACATGGGGCAAACATCACGTCTACAATGCATTGGCAGCCATCGCCGCCGCACGAAAACTGGGCATCCCTACCACACTCATTCAACGGGGGTTGAGCAGATACGCTGTTCCTCCCGGAAGACTGCAACCGCTACCCGGGATCCATGGCAGCACATTGATCCATGATGCGTACAATGCCAACCCTACCGCCATGATTGCCGGGCTAAAGGTACTGAAACACATAGCCGGATCACGACCGTCCATCGCCGTCTTGGGCAATATGCTTGAATTGGGGCCATACACCGCAAGCGGTCACCAAAAAGTGGGGCATACGGTGGCGAAACTGGGGATTTCCCGATTGATCACCGTAGGTTCCCATGCCCGTGCCATCGCACAGGCCGCCGTGATGAAAGGCCTGCCCCCGAAACGAATTCGTTCATTTCCCAATCTCCAAGCGGCAGCGTCCTCTCTACCCAAGATGATTGTTCCCGGTTCCGTCGTCTATTTCAAAGCCTCCCGGAATATACACTTGGATCGACTCGTTTTTCAACTGCAAAAAAAGAAAAGCGGCTCGCATCGCTGATGCAGGCCGCTTGATTTATTGGTTAATGCGACATTTCCCGGGAAATGTTGATGTATGTCGTCTCGGCGGTAATTACACAATCGGCTGTTTGGCAGGCGTTCCCGGTTTGCGGGGATAAGCCTTCGGTGTGTTCGCCCGTTTGGAGATCACCAATAAATGACGGGTTCCTTTTTCTTTGGGCAACGTGAATGGATAATCCGCTATTTCTCCACCGCCTAATCGCTGCAATGCCGTTTTCGCCTCCTGCTGTTCCTCGGTCACGTCAGGCCCTTTCATGGCGACGAAGGAACCGCCCATACGAACAAACGGGAGACAGTATTCGGCCAACACATTGAGTTTTGCCACCGCACGCGCAGTGGCCAAATCGAAGGCTTCCCGATACCCTGTCCGACGTCCCCATTCCTCCGCCCGTCCATGGATTGTCTCCACTTTGTTCAATCGCAATTCCCGCACCAACTCCGCCAGGAAGGAGACCCGTTTGTTCAGGGAATCCAGTAACACCACCCGCAAATGAGGAAAGGCGATTTTAAGCGGAATACCAGGGAATCCAGCGCCTGTTCCCACATCGATCAACGTATTGATTTGATTGATGGGAACAACTGCAGCCAACAGCAGGGAGTCATAAAAATGCTTGATGTAGACGTCTTCCCTTTCTGTGATCGCCGTCAGGTTCATCACCCGGTTTTTTTCCACCAACCGTTCATAATACAGTGCGAACTGATCCAACTGTTTTTCCGTCAATGTGATTCCCAGCGGTGCTGCTTGTTCACGTAACCACTGACTGATGTCCATTGCAACCTCCCATAAGAAAAACCGCAGCCAAACTCTTGTATGTCCTGTGGGCTTCGATTTCCCGTCTCCGCCCGGTGGGCAGCTGCCTAGGGCGAGACTGATCCATATCGTCCGCATCGCTTTCCCGGCCCGCTCCACCTGCACCCTGCAGGGAAGCCGATCAAGACCGCTTGAACCGGGGGCAAGGCCAAACGCTGCCGTCTGATCGAATTACCAGACCAGGCCTAGCAGCGCTCAACGGGAAAGTGTCGCTCGCAAGTGGCTAGACCACTTTGTAAATCAATCTCCGATCCGTGTTTCCAGACCGTTGATCTCCTTTCATTCCGCTTTGGCGTGCGCTTTGCCGACCTGTTCGATATGCACCATCAGGATGGAGATGTCGGCGGGGTTGACACCGGAGATCCGGGAGGCCTGCCCCAACGACAGCGGACGTACCTTTTTCAGCTTTTCCCGTGCCTCGGAGGAGATGCCTTGAATCCGGTCATAGTCCACCCAATCCGGGATCCGCTTGTTCTCCATCTTTTTCATTTTCTCCACTTGTTGCAGCGACTTTTTGATGTAGCCCTCGTATTTCAGTTGGATCTCCACTTGTTCCGCCACTTCCGGTGCGATCGGTTCCGGTGCGGGGGAGATTTGTGCGATGTGGGCGTACGTCAGTTCCGGCCGCTTGATCAGGCTGGCCAGGTCGATCGCATTGCTCAGCTCGCTGGAACCGACTTCCCGGAGGATCGCCTGTACTTCCGGCGTGGGTTTCACCTTGGTTTCACGCAGACGTTTCATTTCCCGCTCGATCGCTTCCTTTTTGGCGACAAAACGGCGATAGCGTTCCTCCGGAATCAGGCCGATCCGATACCCGATCTCCGTCAGCCGGAGATCGGCGTTGTCGTGACGCAACAGCAACCGGTACTCGGCTCGGGAAGTCAGCAGACGGTATGGTTCGTCCGTTCCTTTGGTGACCAGGTCATCGATCAGCACACCGATATAGGCCTGGGAACGATCAAGGATAACCGGTTCCTTGCTCTGCACTTTTCGAGCTGCGTTGATCCCGGCCATAATTCCCTGCCCCGCGGCTTCTTCATAACCGGATGTACCATTGATCTGTCCGGCAGTGAACAGGTTTTCCACCAACTTGGTCTCCAGGCTGGGCCACAGTTGTGTCGGCACAATCGCATCATATTCGATCGCATAGCCGGTCCGCATCATTTCGACGTTTTCCAGACCGGTGATCGTCCGCAAAATAGCCAGCTGAACGTCTTCCGGCAAACTGGTGGACAATCCCTGCACGTACATCTCCAGCGTGTTGCGCCCCTCGGGTTCCAGGAAGATCTGGTGCCGATTTTTGTCTGCAAAGCGGACGATTTTGTCTTCGATCGACGGGCAGTACCGCGGCCCCCGCCCTTCGATCTTGCCGGAATACATCGGAGCCCGGTGTAAATTGTTCCGGATGTATTCATGCGTCTTTTCGTTGGTATACGTCAACCAGCATGAGAGCTGGTCGGTAATGTACTCGGTTGTTTCATAGGAAAAGGCCCGTGGCACATCATCCCCAGGCTGTTCCTCCATCACACTCGTGTCGATCGTGTTTTTGTTCACCCGCGGGGGAGTACCCGTTTTGAACCGGACCATCTCAAAGCCGAGATCCTGCAGTTGATACGCCAGATTGATGGACGGTTGCTGGTTGTTGGGGCCGCTTTCGTAAGCCAAATCCCCGATGATGATTTTGCCCCGCAGGTACGTCCCCGTCGTCAGCACCACCGCTTTGGCGCGGTATTCCGCTCCGGTCCGGGTGATGACGCCGTGGCATACGCCATTTTCCACGATCAATTTTTCCACCATGTTCTGGTGGAGGTCGAGGTTGGGCTGCCGTTCAATCGTCCGTTTCATCTCCTGTTGATACAACACCTTGTCCGCTTGCGCCCGCAGGGCGTACACGGCCGGACCTTTACCTGTATTGAGCATCCGCATCTGAATGTGGGTTTTGTCGATGTTTCGCGCCATTTCCCCACCCAAGGCGTCGATTTCACGTACGACGTGCCCTTTTGCCGGTCCGCCGATCGACGGGTTGCATGGCATGTAGGCGATCGTATCGAGACTCAACGTCAACAACAGAGTTTTACAACCCATGCGTGCAGCAGCCAATGCCGCTTCACATCCGGCATGTCCGGCACCGATCACGATGACATCGTATTCACCCGCTCGATAAGTCATCTTTCATCCCTCCTTTATTTCCCCAAACAGAACTGGGAAAAGATCTGGTCAATCAAGTCTTCCGCCACTGCATCACCGATGATTTCGCCCAAGGCTTGCCAGGCGTTTTTCAAATCAATCTCAACCATATCCAGCGGCATGCCCGATTCAATACCTTCAATCACTTCCCGGACACTTCGCTTGGCCCGTACTAACAAGTGAATGTGGCGAGCGTTGCTGACGATGGCCGTATCTCCCACTTCCATTTTGCCGGTAAAAAAGAGATCCGCAATCGCTTGCTCCAAATCGTCGATCCCCCGCTCTTCCTTTAATGACGTGGTGATGAGCGGTTTGTCGCCGATAAGCCGCTTTACCTCATCCAAATCGATCCGTCGGGACAAGTCGGTTTTATTCACCATCACGATGGCGGTTTGCTCACGGATGAGTTCGATCAACCGACGATCGTCCTCGGTCAAAGGCTCATTGTGATTGAGTACCAAAATGACCAGATCCGCCTGTTCCATTGCACGATGGGAACGCTCCACACCGATCCGTTCCACCACGTCCTCCGTCTCCCGGATACCGGCGGTGTCGATCAGACGCAAAGGCACTCCCCGTACGTTCACGTATTCCTCTATCACGTCCCGGGTCGTACCTGGGATGTCCGTAACGATCGCTTTATTTTCATGCGTGAGCGCGTTCAACAGAGACGATTTGCCCACATTGGGACGGCCAACGATCACCGTGGCAATCCCTTCACGCAAAATTTTGCCCTGACGGGCCGTTTGCAGCAGCCGGTCAATTTCCGCTTCCACCTCGCGACATTCCTTGAGCAGCATGTTGGCCGTCATCTCTTCCGCGTCGTATTCGGGATAGTCCACATTAACCGCCAGGTGAGCCAGGGATTCGATGATTTTTTGGCGCAGGCGACGGATCATCTTGGACAATCGTCCTTCTGCCTGGTGCATGGCGACCCGGGCCGCCCGGTCCGTTTTGGCGCGGATCAGGTCAATCACCGCCTCCGCCTGCGATAAATCGATCCGTCCGTTCAAAAATGCGCGTTTGGTGAATTCGCCCGGCTCCGCCAGCCGCGCACCGGCCGACAACAGGGCTTCCAGAGTATTTTTGACGGGGATCATCCCACCGTGACAACTCACTTCGACCACGTCTTCCCGCGTAAACGTGCGGGGTGCTCGCATCACGGTGACCAATACCTCGTCGATTCGTTCCCCTGTCTCCGGATGAACGATATGCCCGTAATGTACCGTATGAGAATTCGCTTCTTTCAGCGATTGTTTTCCACGATAGACCGAATCCACGATCGGAATCGCCTCCGGGCCGCTCACCCGGATGACGGCGATCCCACCTTCTCCTACAGGCGTGGAGATGGCCGCGATCGTATCGTTTTCCATCTCTGTTCACCTCATAACCTCATATCCGAACCATCGATTAACATTAGGATACCATACCGCAAAAGCAACTTGACACTCAACCGCGAATCGCCAAATCTCAACTGCATGGTCACAATGGGGACTTTTTCCTCAATCAAATACATAGTATCTCCCGGATTCCTCCGATAAACAAAAAACTCCCCGTACGGAGAGTTGGGTGAAACGAACGTCACGCTTTGGTGGCCAAGGCGACGACGACGCGTCGGCGGGGTTCCTCCCCTTCGCTGTAAGTGGTCAGCTTGTCATACTTTTGAATATGGGTGTGAATCACCTTGCGTTCCATCGGCGTCATCGGTTCCAACGCCACGGATTTGCCCGATTTCAGTACCTGTTTGGCAATCCGATCGGCCAGATGTTGGAGGGACTCCTCCCGCCGCTTGCGATACCCCTGTGCATCCAGTTGAAAGCGGGTATAACCCGGGTGATGACGGTTGGCCACGATATTGACCAGATACTGCAAAGCATCCAGCGTTTGGCCGTGACGTCCGATCACCATTCCCAGCTCATCGCCGCGGATGTCAATCACCACCGGGCGGGAATCGGTTCGCGCCTCCACCGTGGCGGTGACCCCCATCGTCGCGAGAACATTTTCAAGGAATTGCACGGCATCATCAACGGGCGTGGTGATGAGTTCCGCTTCCACTTTGGCGGGGCGCACGCCGAACAAACCGAAGAAACCACGGCTGGGCTCCTCCAGCACGGTCACGCGGATCTTGTCGCGCGAAGTGTTCAATTGGCGCAACGCTTCCTCGATTGCCGCCTCAACCGTCTTCGCCGTTACAATTACCTTTTTCAACGGGCCGCACCCTCCCGCTTCACTTTATATTTATCTCCGATGAAGTAATACTGCACCATGGTAAACAAGTTGCTATACACCCAGTACAATGCCAGCGCCGACGGGAAGCTGAGCGCCAACACGAAGATCATGACCGGCATGACGAACAGGAAGACGCGCGCTTGCGGATTGTTGCCCATGCCCATCAGGATCGATTGCAGATAGGTGGTCACCCCAGCCAGCACCGGCAGGACGTAGTACGGGTCCGCAGAGCCCAGATGCATCCACAGAAAATCCGAATTGCGGATATGGGTGTTATACATGATCGACTGATAAAACGCGATCAGGATCGGCAATTGGATCAATAACGGCATACATCCGGCCATCGGATTGACATTGTGCTTCTGGAACAGCTTGACAGTCTCTTCCTGCATTTTTTGCGGATTGTCCTTGTACTTCTCCCGCAGCCGGTTGATCTCCGGTTGAAGCTTCTGCATCGCCTGGGAACTCTTCATCTGTTTGATCGTCAGAGGCAGGATGAGCAGACGAATCAGCACGGTCAGAACCAGAATCGCCCAACCATAGTTCCCCAGCACCCCTTTGACTGAATCCATCAACACCGTGAGTGGATAGAGAAAAAATCGGTCCCACAAACTTTTGCTTGGATCGATATGGTGCTGCTTGGCAGTGGTACTGGGAGCACAACCGGCAACGGTCAACACCATTGCAGCGATCAGAATCATCGTAAGTATGCGACGTCCCTGCAAGGGAGATTCCTCCTTGTCAATCTGAACGGTTATCGCGGTTTTTGGTATGTCACGGTACCGGATCGTAACCACCGGGGTGAAAGGGATGGCACTTGCCGATCCGCTTCACCGTCAACCACCCGCCCTTGATGACGCCATACTTTCGGATCGCCTCGTAGCCGTATGCCGAACACGTGGGATAAAAACGGCATGTAGGCGGTTTCAGCGGGGAGAGAAACTTGCGGTAAAACCGGATCAGCCACAATGCGATCGTCCTCATCCCGATCCACCACGCTCCTTTTCGGAAACGACCGGTTTGGACAACAACTTGGCCCGGGAAAAGACGTGACGCAAACTGGATTTCACCTGATGGTAATCCATCTTTGCTGCCGGTGCACGGGCGATGATGATCAGGTCCACGCCATTCGGCAGTGAGTCGACCCACCGTCGGACCACTTCCTTGATCAGCCGCCGGATCCGGTTGCGCGTCACCGCGTTTCCCACCTTGCGACTGACCGACACGCCCACGCGCATTGGTTCGTCGTTGCCGCGATCATACACATACAAGACAAACTGCCGGTTGGCCACCGATGTCCCCGTGCGAAACACGCGCCGAAAATCATTTCGCCGTTTTAAGCGGTATCGTTTCTGCAACATAGCCCCTCCTTCCTGGAGTGAGCCGCTAGTTCCATTATGTGGCGAAGTGGCGGGAAAATAAACATCCCGTGGCCGTTTTAATAGGAAAAAAGGCCACGCTGGGACGGTGGCCTTACGCAGACAGTACTTTTCTGCCTTTGCGACGGCGGTTGCGCAACACTTTGCGGCCGTTTTTCGTGCTCATGCGCTTGCGGAAGCCGTGCACATTTTTCCGTTTACGCTTGCTCGGTTGATAGGTCCGTTTCATGACATTCCCCGATAATGGCTGACACTGCGAAACTAACCTCACAGTGCAGCAGTGGCGCTCCGATCGCCACCCAAACCGGGTTTCCTCCCTTCCTCTATATTCTTTCCACAAATGTGGATGTGAGTTTCCGACGACATTCTTTCTCATTATAGCTAGATGGGTAAAAGATTGTCAAGGAATCCAAAGGCCGACACCCCCCTTGTTATTCACATGTGGACAACTTTCTTCGAAACCGATCCTCCATTGTGGATAACTCTTCCTCCCCCCGATACGAAGTTATCCACCGTTCACCCCTGGGTTATCCACAAATCCACTCCTGTGGATAACTGTTGTCCACATCCCTGTGGATTGTGGATATCTCATCCCCACTCCATTGTCATTACTGGGATCTTTTGATATCATATTGATGTTTTCCACAGTGGATAACTCCTGCTCTCACTCCTCTTATCCACAAGTTGTGGATAACTCTGTGGGTGTTTATCCACAGGTGTGGAAAAAGTTATCCACAGGTTGTGGATACTGTGGGTAACTCTCTTTTTTTGTTGTTATGAGCGCGCAAACCGTTTCTCATTTTTGTGGATAAACCTGTGGACAGTGTCGGAAGGGGGGAGAAGATGGAAACGCATTATCAACAGCTATGGGATCGTGCTTTGCAGTACATCCAGGAGAAGCTGAGCAAACCCAGTTATGAAACATGGTTGAAATCCACAGAGGCAGTGGATTACCGGGATCAGACGCTGATCATCGCGGCGCCAAACGAATTTGCCCGCGACTGGTTGGAATCCCGCTACTCCAATTTGGTGCGGGAAACCTTGCGGGAAGTAACGGGGTCGGTGATCGGCGTACAGTTCGTCACACACTCGTCGAAAGCAAATGACAACACTGATACGGTCTCGCCGACGAACGAGCCGGGGGAAATGGACGAATCACCCAAGACCATGCTCAATCCCCGGTATACGTTCGACACATTCGTGATCGGCTCGGGTAACCGGTTCGCACACGCGGCTTCGCTTGCGGTGGCAGAAGCACCCGCCAAAGCGTACAATCCCCTGTTTATCTACGGTGGCGTCGGGTTGGGCAAAACACACCTGATGCACGCAATCGGGCATTATGTATTGAGTCATAATCCGGGCAGCAGTGTGGTGTATCTGTCATCTGAGAAATTCACCAACGAATTCATCAATTCGATCCGAGACAACAAAACGGTGGATTTTCGGAACAAATACCGCAATGTTGACGTGTTGTTGATCGACGACATCCAATTTCTCGCAGGCAAGGAACAGACACAGGAAGAGTTTTTTCACACGTTCAATGCGTTGCATGAGGAAAGCAAACAGATCGTCATCTCCAGCGATCGGCCGCCCAAGGAGATTCCCACATTGGAAGATCGGCTCCGTTCCCGGTTTGAATGGGGACTGATTACGGACATCCAACCTCCCGATCTGGAGACGCGAATCGCTATTCTGCGCAAAAAAGCGATTGCAGACAATCTCAACATTCCCAATGAAGTGTTGATTTTCATCGCTAACCGCGTCGATACCAACATTCGGGAGCTGGAAGGGGCACTGATCCGTGTCGTCGCATACTCCGCGCTGATGAGCAAACCGATTACAGCCGAACTGGCGGAGGAAGCGCTCAAGGATTTGGTCACTCAATCCGGACCGCGAGCGATCACAATTAAGGACATTCAACAAGTGGTCAGCGACTATTACAGGTTGGATCTGGAGGATCTCAAAGGAAAAAAACGGACGAAAAGTGTCGCATTCCCCCGACAGATCGCTATGTACCTATCCAGGGAAATGACCGATTATTCCCTGCCGAAAATCGGGGAAGAGTTCGGTGGAAGGGATCATACAACAGTGATTCACGCTCATGAAAAAATCGCCAAGATCGTCGAAAACGATCCCCATCTGCAACAGGCGATCGAAGAGTTGAAAAGCCGTATCCGTCAGCGGACGACCTAGTGATTCACAAGTTATTCACAGAAAAACTGTGGATCACTTTTCTTTTCAGGGCTGTGGATGATTGTGGATAACCATAGGTGTTTATCCCCAGCTTGTACACACATTATCCACATCCAAATACGCTGTCACATCTGGGTTTACGCCACTTATACACATTATCCACAGGCCCTACTACTAGTGCTTCTGCTTTTTTATTAATCCAATATAGAAATAGAACAGGAACCGCCCAAAAACATCCTCGCCGTATTCACCGACCACTCCTTTGAGATACGCCAACAAACCAGGTGATCCCCAACATATCCACATCAGCAGAGGAGAAACCAAAAAGGAGGATTCCCATGAATTTTCGCGTACAACGCGCGGCATTGGTGGAAGCCGTGTCCCAAGTGTCCAAAGCGGTATCGCAAAAAACGACGATCCCCATATTGACAGGGATCAAAGTCTCGGCTGACGACACAGGCTTGACGTTGACCGGGATGAACTCCGATCTGACGATTCAAGTGCGAATTCCCCACCGAGTAGATGATAAGGAACAAGTAAATGTGGAAAGAATAGGAAATATCGTCTTACCCGGACGCATTTTGGGAGATATCGTACGCAAATTGCCGGGTGATGAAGTGGAGTGGACGGTAGACCGTCTGATCACCACGATTCGTTCGGGTCAGGCCCAGTTCCAGCTGAACGGGCTGGATGCTGAGGAATACCCGCGTCTGCCACAACTGGAGGAACATCAAACTTTCAGCATGCAGGCGGATCTGTTAAAATCGATGATCCGGCAAACCGGTTTTGCCGTTTCCACACAAGAGGCGCGGGGCGTGCTGACAGGGGTGTTGTGTCAGCTGAAAAATGGCCGCCTCATTTTCGTCGCCACCGACAGTCACCGACTCTCCCGCCGGGAAGCCGAGGTGGAAGCTGATCCGGAACTGGATTTGCACAATGTCGTCATCCCTGGCAAGAGCTTGTCAGAGCTGGCCAAGATTTTGGCGGATCAGGACGGTTGGGTGGACGTGGTCGTTGCCGACAACCAAATCCTGGTCAAAGCGGACAACCTGCTGTTCTTCTCCCGACTGCTGGAAGGGAATTATCCGGACACCAACCGTGTCATTCCCCAAGGCGGTATCTCGGAGATGGTCACTTCCACCCGCGAAATGCTGGAATCAGTGGAGCGTGCCTCATTAATTAGTCGGGATGGACGTGACAATGTGATAAAATGGACTGTGAAAGCCGAAGGGCATGTGGAAGTCACTTCGGCCGCACAGGATGTCGGTGTGGCGACAGAAGAGGTTCCCGCCAAGGTAAGCGGCGAAGAACTGACCATTTCGTTTAACGCCCGATATATGATGGAGGCGCTTCGGGCCGTGGACAGCGAAGAGATCCGCATCACCTTTACGGGAACGATGACACCGTTCGTCATCCAACCGGCCGACCGTGAGGATGCCCTCCATTTGATTGTCCCGATCCGCACGCGTTAGTGTATGTTTGGTCTAACCATGAGTCGGTGACGTTTTCCCAGGCGGGCGAAGACCGAAGTCCGCCTGAGCGAAGAATTGAAAAGCGGTAATGTGGAGGTCGCGGGCAAAATCCTGTAAGTGAATCTACTATGCCCGCGTCCTGTACTTGATGAAAAGAAGGAGTTGGAGTGAAGACCCCGTGCAAATCGTCAAGATCGACACCCCCTATATCACGCTTGGCCAATTGCTCAAAGTGCTGGATGTGATCCAGACTGGCGGGCAGGCCAAATGGTTTCTCGCTGAACACGTCGTGAAAGTGAACGGCGAAGAGGAGGAACGCCGCGGACGCAAAATTTATCCACAGGACATTGTGGAGATTGACGGGTTGGAGCCAGTGCGCGTGGTGGCGGACTGACGGGAGGGACCGTTTTGCGCGTACAACGTTTGGAACTGCGCCATTATCGTAACATCGACCACCTCGACTTGACGTGTCCGGGGGAACTCCACCTCTTCATCGGTCCCAACGCACAGGGGAAAACCAACATCTTGGAATCCCTTTACGTACTGGCCTTGGGCAAGTCGCACCGCGCGCGTTCCCACAAGGAATTGATCCAGTGGGGGCAATCGTTTGCCCAACTGAATGCGCACGTCATGCGCGGTGAAGGAATGCAGCGGCTGGAAATTCGCTTGACGGAACAGGGGAAAAAGGTGAGTCGAAACGGGGTGGAGCAGCGCCGGCTGTCCGAGTACATCGGTACATTGACAGCAGTGCTGTTTGCACCGGAAGATTTGGCGTTGGTCAAAGGAAGCCCGCAGGTCCGCCGCCGGTTTTTGGACATGGAAATCGGCCAGGTCAGCCCCGCCTATGTTCATCACCTGTCGCAATACAACAAATTGATGGTCCAGCGGAACCATCTGCTTAAAGAATTGTTCCGCAACCGACGTCAACTCCCGCTGTTGGAAGTGTTGGACCATCAGCTCGCACAAGCTGCTGCCGTCATATGGAAGAAGCGGGCCACGTTCATCGGGCGGTTGGCCGTTTGGGCTGAAGAGATTCACCAGGCCATCACCCAAGGACAGGAACGGCTGCAACTCCGGTATTGTCCCTCCATTCCCGTCGAGTCTGAAGAGGAGGAACCCATGCTGGCCGAACGTTTGGTTCGTCAGTTGGAAAAGGTGCGTGAAAAAGAAATCGCCAGAGGCAGCACATCGATCGGACCGCATCGGGACGATCTGCAACTTGCGGTCGGTGAAACGGACCTTCATACATATGGTTCACAAGGACAACAGCGAACGGCCGCGCTTTCGCTCAAACTGGCGGAGATTGAACTGATTCGACAGGAAACTGGTCATTATCCCATTCTTCTTTTGGATGATGTCCTGTCCGAATTGGACGATAACCGCAAAACGCACCTGTTGGAGGCGATCCGTGGAAAGGTACAGACATTTGTCACCGCGACGGGTTTGGAAGGAATCGGTTCCGACACGTTGGCACGGGCGCAAGTGTACGCGGTCAAGCAGGGGACCCTTTCCGAATGGAGGTGATTCGGGTTGTATATTCACTTGGGTGGCAACAAGATGATTCGTTCCACCGAGGTGGTGGTCATATTAGATGCGGGAACGCGCCGAGCACCCCATTCGCTTACGCCATTTTTGGAGGCGGCACAGGCAAGTGGGCGAATGGAAACCATTTCGCATGAAGAGGTCAAATCCTACGTGGTGACGAAAGAGGCGATCTATCCGTCGCCGATCTCATCGACCACGCTGATGAAACGGGCACAACCGCCCCGAAACGGTTCTCATCGATCAACTTGAATTTTTCGCAAACCGACGGCAAGTTTTCACATAGGAGAGAGTAGGTGAAGTTGGTGTCAGCACAAAAAACCAACTATGACGAGACACAGATTCAGGTACTTGAAGGCTTGGAAGCCGTTCGCAAACGTCCGGGTATGTACATTGGCTCCACCAGCAGCCGTGGGTTGCATCACCTGGTGTGGGAAGTGGTGGACAACAGTATCGACGAAGCGTTGGCCGGACGATGCGATACGATCGAAGTGACGGTGAACGAAGACAACAGCGTCACCGTGGATGACAACGGCAGCGGGATCCCGGTCGGGATCCATCCCAAAATGGGAAGACCGGCGGTGGAAGTGGTGATGACCGTCTTGCACGCCGGCGGCAAATTCGGCGGCGATGGGTACAAAATCTCCGGCGGATTGCACGGGGTGGGTGTTTCTGTCGTCAACGCCTTGTCTGAATGGCTGGAAGTGATCGTCAAACGGGACGGCAAAGTGCACCGACAGCGTTACCGCCGCGGTGTGCCGGAATTCGACCTGGAGGTCATCGGAGAAACCAATGAAACCGGAACCCGCATCACGTTCAAACCCGATCCGGAAATCTTCACCGAGACCACCGTCTATGATTACGACATTCTGCAGAAACGGTTGCGCGAGCTGGCGTTTTTGAACCGCGGCGTAAAGATCACCCTGCGGGATGAACGAGGAGAGGGCAAGGTCGAGACGTTTAAATACGACGGGGGGATCATTCAGTTTGTCGAGCATTTGAACCGCAACCGGGAAGTGTTGCATCAACCTCCGATTTACATCGAAGGTCAAAAGGAAGGCCTCGAGGTGCAGATCGCCCTGCAATACAACGATTCCTATGCATCCAACATCTATTCGTTTGCCAACAACATTCACACGCATGAGGGCGGAACGCACGAGGCCGGTTTCAAATCGGCGCTCACTCGCGTGATCAACGATTACGCCCGGCGGAACAATCTGCTCAAAGACAACGACAGCAACCTGACCGGGGATGACGTGCGCGAAGGCCTGACCGCCATCGTCAGCGTAAAAATCCCCGATCCGCAATTTGAGGGACAAACCAAAACCAAACTGGGCAACAGCGAAGCTCGGACAATAACGGAAACCCTGTTTGCTGAGCATTTCGGGATGTATCTGGATGAGCACCCGGCCGAAGCGAAAAAGATCATCAACAAAGCGGTGATGGCCGCCCGAGCACGGGAAGCCGCCCGGAAGGCGCGCGAGTTGACCCGGCGCAAAAATGCGTTGGAAGTGAGTTCCCTGCCGGGGAAACTGGCCGATTGCACGTCTCGGGACGCTTCCATCAGCGAGTTGTATCTGGTAGAGGGGGATTCCGCAGGCGGTACCGCCAAGCAAGGACGCGACCGCATGTTCCAAGCGATTTTGCCTTTGCGCGGGAAAATCCTCAACGTGGAAAAGGCGCGCCTCGATAAAGCCTTGTCCAACGAAGAAATCCGTACGATCATCACGGCGTTGGGCACGGGCATCGGCGAGGATTTTCAGTTGGAGAAGGCACGGTATCACAAGATCATCATCATGACGGACGCCGACGTGGACGGAGCGCACATCCGTACCCTGCTCTTGACATTCTTCTATCGCTACATGCGACCGCTCATCGAGGCGGGCTACGTTTATATCGCTCAGCCGCCCCTGTACAAAATCACACAGGGCAAAACGATTCGCTATGCCTACAACGACCGGGAAAAAGAGCAAGTGGTTCGTGAGATGGAAGGCAAGGGCAAAATCGAAATTCAACGGTACAAAGGGTTGGGTGAAATGAATGCCACCCAGCTTTGGGAGACGACAATGGACCCCGAAAGCCGTACCCTGCTCAAAGTGTCGCTGGAAGATGCGATGGATGCGGATACGGTCTTTGAAACGCTGATGGGGGACAAAGTAGAGCCGCGCCGCGAATTCATCCAGGAATACGCCAAACAGGTGCGCAACCTGGATATCTGATGCGGCTTGAATCGGAGGGAATAGAGATATGCCTGAGGGAACCGAGCGCATACACGAAGTGAATATTAGCCAGGAGATGCGCAACTCGTTTTTGGACTATGCGATGAGCGTCATCGTCAGCCGGGCCCTGCCGGACGTCCGGGACGGATTAAAGCCGGTGCACCGCCGGATTCTCTATACCATGTTTGACTTGGGTATGACGCCGGATAAACCGTACAAAAAATCGTCCCGCGTCGTCGGGAACGTAACTGCTCAGTTCCACCCGCACGGCGATGCGGCCGTGTACGACGCGATGGTTCGGATGGCACAGGATTTCTCCTACCGCTACATGCTGGTGGACGGTCACGGTAACTTCGGTTCCGTTGACGGGGACGCGCCCGCCGCGATGCGGTACACCGAAGCCCGGATGGCGCCGATCACCTTGGAGTTGCTGAGGGACATCCACAAAGACACGATCGACTTCGGTCCCAACTATGACGGTCAACAGGAAGAACCGCTGGTGTTGCCCGCCCGTTTTCCCAACCTGCTGGTCAACGGGGCATCGGGCATCGCCGTCGGGATGGCCACCAACATCCCCCCACACAACCTGCGGGAAGCGATTGACGGCTTAATCCTGATGATCGACAACCCCGATGTGGCGATCGATGATTTGATGAAAAAGATCAAAGGACCGGACTTTCCCACCGGCGGTATCATCATGGGCAAGGACGGCATCAAGAAGGCATACCGAACCGGCCGGGGCAGCATCCAGATCCGGGCCAAAACGCGGATCGAGGAAGCCAACAACGGCAAGATGCGCATCGTGGTTGAAGAGTTGCCGTATCAGGTGAACAAGGCGAAATTGGTGGAGAAAATCGCCGAGCTGGTGCGGGACAAAAAGATCGAAGGCATCACCGACCTGCGCGATGAATCAGACCGCAACGGCATGCGTGTCGTCATCGAATTGCGCCGGGATGTCAACCCGCAAATCATCTTGAACAACTTGTTCAAACACACGGCCTTGCAAACCAGCTTCGGTGTGATCATGCTGGCCTTGGTGGACGGCCAGCCGCGAATTCTCAATCTGAAGCAGCTGCTCCATCACTATCTGGAGCATCAGATTGAGGTGATCCGTCGCCGTACAGCGTACGATCTGCGCAAAGCGGAAGAGCGGGCCCATATCCTCGAAGGGTTGCGCATCGCGCTGGATCACATCGATGAAGTAATCGCCCTGATTCGCGGCTCGCGTACCGCGCAGGAAGCGCGCGACGGGCTGATGGGACGATTCGGTTTGTCCGAGAAGCAGGCACAGGCGATCCTGGACATGCGCCTGCAACGTTTGACCGGATTAGAGCGGGAGAAAATCGAAGACGAGTACCAAGAACTGCAAAAATTGATCGCCCACTTACGCGACATCTTGTCCAGCGAAGACAAAATTCGCGGAGTGGTACGCGAGGAATTGCTGGAAATCCGTGAGAAATACGGGGACGACCGGCGGACGCGGATTCGTGCCAAAGCGGACGAGATCGATGAAGAAGACCTGATTCCGGAAGAAGAGGTGGCAATCCTGCTCACTCATCGCGGGTATATCAAACGGATGCCGCTATCCACCTACCGAGCGCAAAAGCGTGGCGGGCGCGGCATCACTGGCATGGGCACGCGGGAGGACGACTTTGTCCAACACCTGTTCGTCACTCATTCACACAACCAACTCTTGTTCTTCTCCAACAAGGGGAAAGTCTATCGGCTCAAAGCGTATGAAGTGCCGGAGCTGGGGCGGACGGCTCGGGGAACGCCGATCATCAACCTGATCCAGATCGATCAGGATGAATACATCCATGCGGTCATCCCGGTCAAGGAGTTCGCTCAAGACAAATTCCTCTTCTTTGCCACCCGGCACGGTGTCGTGAAAAAGACGGCATTGCAGGAGTTTGAGAACATACGGCGAAACGGCTTGTTCGCCATTAACTTACGTGAAGGTGACGAGTTGGTCGGCGTACACCTGACCGATGGCAACCAGGAAGTCGTGCTGGGAACCAAGCATGGTATGGCCATCCGCTTCCCCGAACAAGAAGTCAGGGAAATGGGCCGGGCGGCCACCGGAGTGAAAGGGATCACCCTGGCCGAGGGGGACGAAGTGATCGATATGGATATCGCCACGGATGGATTGGACGTGATGATCGTCACTTCCAAAGGGTATGGCAAACGGACTCCTCTGGAGGAATATCGCGTACAATCCCGTGGCGGCAAAGGGATCAAGACGCTCAGCCTGAACAAGCGGAAGGGATTTGTCATCGGACACAAAGTGGTATCGCCGGAAGAGGATCTCATGATCGTCACCACCGGTGGTGTCGTGAACCGGCAGAAAATCGCGGGTATCTCCACACAGGGACGATATGCTCAGGGCGTTAAGCTGATTCACCTGAAAGAGGGCGAGGAAGTGGCCACCGTTGCACCGGTTCACAAGGAAGAGGAAAACGGAGAAGAGACGAGTGAGTAGAACAAACGTGGCCTCCCATCAAAGGGAGGCCTCCTTTTTGTTGACATCAGGTTAGTTATTGATATAGCGCTCAAAGACAAAACCGAAATCCTTGATGCGATATTGCTTGGTGGTGTCCACCAGCCATTGGAAGGAAGCCTGGTTCAACGCTTTAAACTGATGGACCAATCCGCTTTCCGTGCTCGCCACCCGGCTCAGCGTTTGGGAAGCCAGCTCCAGGCTTTGTTTGGCGTAAGACAGCATCACTTCATTTTCGTGCGTGATTTCGGCGATTTTGATGAGCGCTTTGTACAAATCATTCAACTCTTCCAGATGCTTTTTATGTACGTCGATGGAGTAGTGCTGGGAACCGATGTGGAATTTGATTTCCACGTCTAAGTCTACCGTACCGGCGGTTTCAAGCACGACATTGGAGATTTTGTGCGTCACGTAATCATAGCGGCGGAGCACCCGTTTTTTGCTGGTCGCACTGGTACCGTGCGTCTTCATGCATCAAATAATCATCGGCGTCCACCTTGTCGTAATCCTTTGGATAGATCACGGACCCGATATCAGTCAATCCCAATACGTCGGCCGCCACTTTCCCAAACACGTTTTCCCAACCTTTCCTTTTAAGAAGGATCTTAAGATTTTTCGGTCTATACAACCTTGATTATAACATGAACGGAAAATATGGAAGAGAAAGAATTTTATACAGGTGTTGTTGGGGATGTATGGTTATGGCCTATCCAATCATCGACAACTTTTCGGATGGGTCTTCTTCGAGCGGGGGATTCCCACAAGTTATCCACAGAGTTATCCACAACCAGTGGAGGAATTGTGGAAACATCCGTTCCGGCCCCACAGGGCTTCCCATACCAACAGCGGCGTCTTGACTTGTACCAAAAGCAAAAACGAGCGAATTAACGCCGTCTCATCTGCCGTACCTTCGAGATTCATCTCCGCCCACAATGGTGTTTCATAGCGGCAGAGCATACTGAGCGCAAACAGAATCGCATAGTGGACCAACAGCTCGGGGAGGAGACCGCATACAGCGTTTTCCCCTGTATAGACGAAAGATTGACTCGCCAGGGAAGTGCGAAACCAGGGGTGAATCCCTTCCAACCGGATCGGTTTGTCAGGATCGGATTGCAGTTGAAAGAATACGCGGCCGTTGTCGACGGATAAGAGGGTGATTGTATGATTCCCCTCTGTCATTGGTCCGTTCAAGCGTCGAATCCAGCCGGCAGGCGTCAAATGCAATGCATCGAGCAATTTTTCGGAAACCGAATAGGAAAAAGGAGTTGTAACATCTTCTTCGTGACAGACGATCGGATAGAGCGTAGTGCGCCCATAAAGAAACTGGTACGTTTCCTGCAATTCCGGAATCAATCCCCACAATTCCTTCAGGAACAACACTTCGCCCTCCAGTCCCCATATCCCAAACAGGCCAAGCAAAAGTGGGAACAATCCCTCCTTTTGCACACGCACCTCTTCGTCCCGAAAGCGGAACAGGCTTTTTTTCCGTTTGCGTGTGGAGAGGCCATGCCGCAGGACAGATGTGTTTTGGGGATAATCAGGCGTCCGTGAAAGGATGAGCGCCTTCATCAAATGCATCATGCCATAGTAGGCAGGAAGTGGCTGAATCAGCGGGTCACATGTCCGTATGGAGTGGATGGTCTCCCGGCCCAGTTTGAGGTAATAGCGGAACGGTTGGGAACTGAGATATGCCGCCCTTTCTGCATTTTCTACTCCCTGTTCCCGATAGCGTTCAGTCAAAAAACGCTTGGCCGCCGGTTCGTTTTCCAACCGCAAAAACAGCGACCAGACGGCTTCCTCCGTCGGATGGATCACTGGGATACACCTCGAATGTCAGGGTTTCGTTAGTCTGCCCGGTTCGTGGAAAGCCATGCTTTATTTAGAAAATTCGACCTTGCACAACTCCATGAAAATCGCGGGTTTTGTCTTGACGGACCGATTAAGTGTTTGTTACACTTGCACAAACTATCATTCGGAAATAAACAAAAAAGGGGATCGGATGCACCCATGTGGGATGACAAATTTGCCAAGGAAGGTCTCACGTTTGACGACGTTTTGCTGATACCCAACAAGACGGACGTGTTGCCGCGCGACGTGGATGTTTCCACCAAGCTGACGGACAAGATCCGATTGAACATCCCGTTGATCAGCGCAGGCATGGATACGGTGACGGAAGCGCCGATGGCCATCGCGTTGGCCCGGCAAGGTGGTATCGGTATCATCCATAAAAACATGAAAATCGAGGAACAGGCAGAAGAAGTGGATCGCGTCAAGCGTTCCGAGAGCGGGGTCATCACCAATCCTTTTTATCTCCATCCCGATCACAAAGTGTATGAAGCGGAAGAATTGATGTCGAAATACCGGATTTCCGGTGTGCCGATTGTGGATGAAAAGCGGAAACTGGTAGGTATCATCACCAACCGGGATTTGCGATTCGTCCACGATTATTCCACGCCGATCAGCGAAGTGATGACCAAGGAAAATCTGGTCACGGCGCCGGTCGGCACCACGCTGAAAGAAGCGGAAGGCATCCTGCAAAAACACAAGATCGAAAAATTGCCCTTGGTGGACGAAAACGGTGTGCTCAAAGGGCTTATCACCATCAAAGATATTGAAAAAGCCACATTGTTCCCCAATGCCGCCAAGGATGATCAGGGCCGCTTATTAGCTGGTGCGGCGGTCGGTGTGTCGCAGGATACGTTTAAGCGGGCGGCGGCACTCGTGGAAGCGGAAGTGGACGTATTGGTGGTGGATACCGCGCATGGCCATTCCAAGGGTGTGCTGGAGACAGTGGCCAAATTGCGGGAGATGTTTCCCGATCTGGTCATCATCGCTGGAAATGTGGCGACAGCCGAGGGTACCCGTGACCTGATCGAGGCTGGTGCCAGCATTGTCAAAGTGGGGATCGGTCCCGGCTCGATCTGTACCACCCGCATCGTCGCGGGTATCGGCGTACCGCAGATCACGGCCATCTACGATTGTGCCACGGCGGCACGCGAATACGGTGTCCCGGTCATTGCCGACGGAGGGATCCGTTATTCCGGCGATATTGTCAAGGCGATCGCCGCAGGCGCGCATGCGGTCATGCTGGGCAGTCTGTTCGCCGGTTGCGAGGAATCCCCGGGTGAATCGGAGATTTACCAAGGGCGCCGGTTTAAGGTGTACCGTGGCATGGGTTCGCTCAGCGCGATGCAGGCGGGCAGCAAAGACCGCTACTTCCAGGAAAATGAACGCAAGCTGGTACCCGAAGGCATCGAAGGTCGCGTGCCATACAAAGGGCCGGTGGCCGACACGGTGTATCAACTGATCGGCGGACTTCGGGCCGGCATGGGTTATTGCGGGGTGAAAAATCTGGACGAACTGCGTGAAAACACACGGTTCATCCGGATCACCAATGCATCGTTGCGTGAAAGCCATCCCCACGACATCCAGATCACCAAAGAAGCACCCAACTACCATCTGTGAGATTCGGCGGGGAATCTTCCCTGCTCAGGTTATTGACAAAGTTCGCGGGTTCCGATTTCCCGTCACCGCTCCTCACTCGACGGAAATTCGGACCCGCTCCTCAAAAAAGAGGGTAGCCGTTTCCCCACAAGCGACCTTTGAGTGTTTACATTACAACGTCGACAGTATCAGCAGGGAAGATTCCCTGCTTTTTTCTTGTCTTTTTTCTGTCATTGATTCCGCACAATCACGAACGTAAAATGGAGATATGCTTGTGTTCAATTTTTCCAATTGTCGCCGGAGGTGACCCGTTTGCGTCGCTGGTTTCGGAGTGCTCCACAGAGAAAAATCGCCGCACTCCTACTGATCTTTTGTCTGCTTCCCTCTCTTGTACCGGCACAGGCTGCTTCAAAACCACCTCAGGTTCGCGCCGCTTCCTACATCGTGATGGAGTTCCAATCTGGCCGGGTGCTGGCGGAGAAAGAAGCAGATGTACCTCGTCCGCCGGCCAGCATGACCAAGATGATGGTGGAATACATCGTGATGGAAAAGGTTCGGCGAGGGGAACTTCATTGGGAGGATCAGGTAACGGTAAGCAAGCACGCCGCGGGTGTGAACGAAGCCCAAGTGAATTTGGTGCCGGGGGAAAAACGGACCGTATTGGAGCTGTTTACGGCCATGGCGGTCTATTCGGCCAACGATGCAACCGTTGCCTTGGCCGAAAAAATCGGCGGGAGCGAAGAAGCGTTTGTGGGATTGATGAATCGCAAGGCCCGGGAGTTAGGGATGTCTCATACGCATTTCCACAATGCAACGGGGTTGGACAATTATTTCTATGCTGATCCGCCCAACGTACCGGGTTCTCATGTGATGTCCGCACGTGACTGTGCTCTTTTGGCACGTCGGTTATTGAAAGATCATCCGGAAGTGACCAAGATCATTTCCCAGCCGCGTATTGTGTTTCGCAAAGGAGAACCACGCCAACAACGTCTGACTAACTGGAATCTCATGTTGCCGGGACTCAGGTTTTACTACCCGGGCGTGGATGGATTGAAAACAGGACATACTAGGAACGCGGGATATTGTTTCACCGGAACCGCCGTGAAAAATGGGATGAGGTTGATCACTGTTGTGATGGATACGCCTGCCGAAAGCACCCGATTCACGGTCACAAAGCAATTGTTGGATTACGGGTTCAGCCAATTCACCCTGAAGACGTTCCTCTCGGGTGGACAAGTGATACCGGGGTACGAGCGCGTGCCGGTAACGGACGGGGTGGTGCCCAAGATTCCGCTGGTGACGGATCGCCCTGTTGCTATTCCAATTGAAAAAGGACAAGAGAACCGGTACACGCTCCACGTGGATTACATAAAAAAACTGGAAGCACCGCTTCGTGCCGGAGAGGTAGTCGGCACACTGCGAATTTTGTATGATGGGAAAGAAATCAAGAATCTAGATCCCATTCCCGTCAGGGTTCTTCAGGATGTGGAAAAAGCTAGCTGGTGGGATTTGTTTTTCCGGAAAATCGGTGAGGAAGTCAGTGGCTGGTTTTCCTGATCCAGTACTTGGTGAAAGCCGATTTCCCGGTTGCAAATGGCCTTAGATAGTGATCTCTCCACGTGGGGAAGGGTTGATCATCACTCACCCCAGGGGTTGGTCTCTCACAGTTCCACGGTTATTTGGTATAATGAATGTGCTGAGTGTGGAAACACGATAAACGATCAAGCATACATGCATGGAATGGAGAACCCATCGGGATGCGGGAAGGGCAGGGAGAGAAGCAATGGCTGAGAAAAACGTGATCACAGGTACGGATCGTGTTAAACGCGGCATGGCCGAAATGCAAAAAGGCGGCGTCATCATGGACGTCGTCAACGCCGAACAGGCCAAAATCGCGGAAGCCGCCGGAGCGGTGGCCGTCATGGCGCTGGAGCGCGTCCCGGCCGATATTCGGGCCGCAGGTGGCGTGGCGCGGATGGCGGATCCGACCGTCATCGAAGAAGTGATGAACGCGGTGAGCATTCCGGTCATGGCCAAAGCTCGGATCGGACACTTCGTGGAGGCACGTCTGTTGGAAGCGCTGGGCGTGGACTACATCGACGAAAGTGAAGTGCTCACGCCGGCGGATGACGTGTACCATATCGATAAAACGCAATTTACCGTGCCATTCGTTTGCGGAGCGCGGGATTTGGGTGAAGCATTGCGCCGGATCGGTGAAGGTGCTTCGATGATCCGGACCAAAGGGGAACCCGGTACGGGTAATATCGTCGAAGCCGTCCGCCATATGCGGATGATGCAAAGCCAGATCCGCAAGGTGCAATCGATGTCCCGTGACGAGCTGATGGCGGAAGCTAAACAGCTGGGGGCACCGTATGAGCTGTTACTGCAAGTGCACGAAACCGGCCGCCTGCCGGTCGTCAACTTCGCAGCAGGCGGTGTGGCGACCCCGGCGGACGCGGCGTTGATGATGCACCTGGGTGCTGACGGCGTCTTTGTCGGATCGGGAATTTTTAAATCGGAGAATCCGGAAAAATATGCCCGTGCGATCGTGGAAGCGACGACGCACTACGAAGATTTCGAGCTGATCGCCCATCTTTCCAAAGGTTTGGGCGGCGCGATGCCGGGAATCGAAATTTCCCGCCTCGCCAAAGAAGACCGCATGCAGGAACGCGGCTGGTAATGGGAGGAATGGCACGATGAAAATTGGGGTGCTCGCTTTGCAGGGAGCCGTTCGTGAGCATCTGCGCCTGTTGGAGATGGCTGGCGCTGACGCGGTACCGGTGAAACGGGCTGAGCAGCTGACCGACCTGGACGGTTTGGTCATTCCGGGCGGGGAATCCACCACCATCAGCAAGCTGATGCACAAATACGACCTCGTGGAGCCGGTTAAGCGGATGGCCGAAGCAGGGAGACCGATGTTTGGTACCTGCGCCGGATTGATCCTGCTGGCCAAACGGATCGAAGGGACGGACACTCACCATTTGGGTTTGATGGACATCGCGGTTGAACGCAATGCATTCGGTCGTCAGCGTGAAAGTTTTGAAGCCGATCTGAACATTCGCGGGGTGGCCGATAACTTCCGTGCGGTGTTCATCCGGGCGCCGTACATCACACAAGTGGATGACGGAGTAGAAGTACTGTCCGAGATCGACGGGAAAATCGTGGCGGCCCGTCAGGGTCACCTGCTGGGTGCCGCATTCCATCCTGAGCTGACTGATGACGTACGGGTACACGCCTACTTCGTGGACATGGTGAAGGAATCCCTGCAAGTCCCGACGGTTTAAATCCGGGATGTTGGATGATAATAGGATAGAAAGTGATAGTGGTAGTGGTAGTGGATCCCATTTCCACGCACATAACCGGTACCAGCCGGATGTGCCACGACAAATGCATCTGACATAGGCCAAATGCGCTGATGAGAACGAGTACCTTCATGCTGTCGGTTACAGAGAGGCGGTGGGTGGTGCGAACCGTCCCGGCAGATGAAGGGAATCCCTCTCGGAGCAGGGCGTGAAAGCGCGGACCCGTCAAACGGTTCCGTGCCCGAAACGCTTCCGTCAGGCGGAACGTTACTCCGTCGGAGAGCGGGCCGAAACGGTGGGAAACCATCCTTTTCGGTCAACAAGGGTGGCAACGCGGAACCTTCCGTCCCTTCGGTGGCGGGAGGTTTTTTATTTTTGGATTGGGAGGTTGATCGTGTATGCTGGACATGAAACTGTTGCGCAATCAGTTTGATGAAGTGAAAGCCAGGCTGCAACATCGGGGAGAAGATATCAGCGGGCTTGATTCCTTTCAGCAACTGGACGAAAAGCGAAGGGAACTCCTGCGACAAACCGAGCAGTTGAAAAACCAGCGCAACACGGTTTCCCGGGAAATCGCCCAAAAGAAAAAAGCAGGAGAAGATGCCACCGCCGAGATTGAGAACATGAGGCGGGTAGGTGACGAGATCAAACGGTTAGATGAGGAACTGCGCCAAGTCGAAGCGGAATTGCAGGACATCCTGTTGACAATCCCCAACCTGCCACACGAAAGTGTGCCGGTAGGGGACAGCGAGGAAGATAATGTCCCCGTCCGCCATTGGGGAGAACTACCCCAGTTTGATTTTGAACCGAAACCGCATTGGGAGATTGCACAAGCGTTGGACATCTTGGACTTTGAGCGTGCGAGCAAAGTGGTCGGTTCTCGCTTTGTCTTTTACAAAGGGGCAGGTGCCCGGCTGGAACGGGCCCTGATCAACTTCATGCTGGATCTGCACACCGAACAACACGGATACGTGGAGATGATACCGCCATATATGGTGAACAGGGACAGCATGACCGGTACGGGTCAATTGCCCAAATTTGAAGAAGACGCATTCGGCGTACGGGATACGGATTACTTCCTCATTCCTACGGCCGAGGTGCCGGTTACCAATTTTCACGCCGGGGAAATCCTGTCGGAAGAGGAGCTGCCGATCCGGTATGCGGCGATCAGTGCCTGCTTCCGTTCGGAGGCCGGTTCCGCCGGACGGGATACCCGCGGATTGATTCGCCTGCATCAGTTCAATAAAGTGGAATTGGTGAAATTCGTCCGCCCAGAGGATTCCTATCAGGAGCTGGAGAAATTGGTGGCGGATGCGGAAAAAGTCTTGCAACTGCTGGAGCTACCCTACCGCGTATTAAATATGTGCACGGCCGATCTGGGATTCACCGCGGCCAAAAAATACGATTTGGAAGTCTGGTTGCCCAGCTCGGGAACCTACAGGGAGATTTCCTCGTGCAGTAACTTTGAGGATTTTCAGGCTCGTCGAGCCAACATCCGCTTTCGCCGCAACCCGAAAAGCAAGCCGGAATTCGTCCACACCCTGAACGGTTCGGGGTTGGCCCTCGGGCGGACGGTGGCGGCCATTTTGGAAAATCATCAGCAGGCTGACGGTAGCGTGCGGATTCCAAAAGTGCTCCAACCCTACATGGGTGGAATGGAATTCATCCGTCCGGCCGGAAAGTAATGGAAGGAAAGCACAGGTGGATGGCCATGATGGGGACCGTTTTCCCGGTGGTATTCCCTGACATACCTCAACGGGGAAACAGGTCCCTTCCCTTCCTAACAACTTCCTGTATTCGTGAACTACCGCTGTAGTGTTACTCTACCCTTGACAATTTGGCGTGTTTGAGTATAATGACATCATGTCTCCGTCTATTATGGAGAGGTGGTCGAGTGGTTTAAGGCAGCGGTCTTGAAAACCGCCGAGGGCTTACGCCCTCCGTGGGTTCGAATCCCACCCTCTCCGCCAAAGGATAGAAGCCGTTCTGCATGGTCAGGACGGCTTCTTTTTTTATTTGGAGGGAAATAATCTCACGGTTGACTCCATGAGACAACCACTGAAAGAACCATGTCGATTAGGGATAAATTCCCCCAAATATACCAATAGGAGCAGGAAAACTTTTCGGATACACAAGCCCAAGCGGATACAACAAATCCAAGCAATTCATGGGGATGGAACGTTTCGAATCTGATACGGAGCCGTCATCAAGACGGCTCCTTTTTTTCTTCAGGTTCATTTCGGCTTAAACGTGTGACAATCCGTTTCTTCGGAGTTTGCTGCTTTTTCCCCGTGATGGCTGACGACATAGATCCGATCGGCAGTACATTTGTTGCCTTCGCCCCAGAAAGTGCAATTATTGACTTCGCACAGTACGTCTCGCGCCATGCTTGTCACCCCTTTGCTTGGAGGTTATGGTTATTTTTCACGATCCGGTCGTAAATATGAAGGTGAATTCAGGGAGCATTTCCGAAACTCGGTGTCGAGGGTGCACCCGGATGCCTTTCCCCACATAGGATGATGTGGGGCAATCGCCCATAACCAACAGGAGATCATTGGCATGGAGGGATGGGAAACCCATGTGCGGCATCACGGGATGGATTGACTGGAAACGGGATTTACGAAAGCAGGGTGCGATTCTGGAGACAATGAACCAAACCCATTGTCGTCGCGGACCGGATGCGGAGGGGAATTGGCTGTCCCAGCACGCGGCATTGGGTCATCGGCGTCTCGCTGTCATCGATCTGGATGGGGGAGCCCAGCCGATGGTCCGGCGGAGCGGTGAACGAACATACGTCATTGTCTACAATGGCGAATTGTACAATATGGACAAACTGCGGCGGGAGTTGGAACAATGCGGCCACTGTATGGAATCGCGATCCGATACCGAGCTGGTATTGCGGGCGTACATGCAATGGGGGCCGGCATGCATGAGCCGATTGCGCGGAATTTTTGCCTACGCCATTTGGGATGAAGCGGAGAAACGACTTTTTCTGGCACGAGATCGTATCGGCGTAAAACCGTTGTTTTATGCGGTGCGTGATGGGGCGTTTTTGTTCGGTTCCGAGCTGAAATCCCTGTTGGCACATCCCGATGTGGAGCCGGTCATTGATGCCGAGGGACTGGCGGAAGTATTGGTGATGTCGCCGGCACGCACACCCGGCCACGGTGTGTTCCGGGGAGTGGAGGAATTGCGTCCCGGTTGGTGGATGATTGTCGACCAGGATGGGATCCGCAAACAACCGTACTGGACATTGGAAAGCCGGGAGCACACCGATGATCTGCCGACCACGATCGAACGGGTACGGTCTTTGTTCCAAGATACGGTTCGACGGCAGTTGGTATCCGACGTGCCAATAGGAACGATGCTGTCCGGCGGACTGGACTCCAGTGCTATCTCCGCTTGGGCGTCCAGGGTGATGGAAGAGGAAGGACGCGGTCCCTTGGATACCTTTTCCGTGGACTACGTGGGTAATGACCGGCATTTCACGCCAAACGAGTTTCAACCCAATGCAGATGCGCCTTGGGTCAGACGAATGAGTGAATATTTGGGATCTCGTCATCATGTCATCGAAGTGGATTTACCGGAATTGGTCTCGTCGTTGGCGGATGCCCTTCGGGCAAGGGATTTGCCGGGGATGACGGACGTGGACGCCTCCCTTCTCCTGTTTTGTAAGGAAATCAAACAAACAGCCACGATGGTATTATCGGGCGAATGTGCCGACGAAGTGTTCGGGGGCTATCCATGGTTTCATCGACGGGAAATGGTGGAAGCAGACACATTTCCTTGGGCGCGTATGACGGATCAGCGGGTCCGCTTTCTCTCTCCGGATGTGGCTCGGATAACACGGTCCGACGAGTATGTACAGGAGCGGTATCGGGAAGCGATAGCCGAGGTGCCCGCCTTGGAGGGAGAAGAGGCTTCCAATGCCCGAATGCGGGAGATGTTTTACCTCAACCTCACGCGTTGGATGCCCACACTGCTGGATCGAAAAGACCGCATGAGTATGGCGGTCGGATTGGAAGTGCGGGTGCCGTTTTGCGATCATCCGCTGGTAGAATACATGTGGAACGTTCCATGGGAGTGGAAGGCATTGGAAGGGCGGGAAAAGGGATTGCTCAGGCGGGCGTTGACCGGCATCCTGCCTGATGACGTGTTGTGGCGCAAAAAAAGTCCATACCCAAAAACGCATGATCCAGGTTATTTAACCGCTGTGAGGGATCAGGTCCTGCAATTGCTGGACGATCCGCAATCCCCGTTGCGTGATCTATTGGATATAGAAGCGGTCCGATCGTTTGCCCGTTCCGATCTTTCCAATGTCCACCTCCCTTGGTTCGGTCAACTGATGAACGTCCCGCAATTGTTTGCTCATTGGTGGCAACTGGATAGGTGGATACGTGAATACGGCGTGTCGATCCGGGTATGATCAGACACACCCTTACCATATGGCATTGGTAATCCTTTTTCCTCTCGCTCCTAAATTGCAATGCTCAAAGGTCACACTCGTTGGAAAAAGCCATGTTGGGTAGCGGCTAACATGAGCTGGCGCGCTTGGACTTTCCTTGATTGAGAGAAAGATTTTGTTTCTGCTGTTTTACATGAGGACAAAAAATTTCTTGACCGTTTTTGTCGAACCCCTTCCAATATGCGAACGTATGTTCTATAATGAGGGTACAAATTACCCTCGTGAAGGGGGATGGCCATGGAACGTTGGCTTCAACTAATGGCCGCCATCATTGCGCTGTTCCGTTTGGTGTTGGAATTAAGGGAACTATGGGGGCGTCGGCAAAAGCGGTCTAACCGAAAAAAGAAAAAGTAACTCCTTTCCACACATACACTGGTTGCAGGAAAATTTCCAATGTGGTAGAATGAGGTTTGACCTTATGCGCCCGTAGCTCAGCAGGATAGAGCAGCGGTTTCCTAAACCGCGTGTCGGAGGTTCGAGTCCTCTCGGGCGCGCCAATTGGATCGAAGGAGGCTCCATGACTTTGTGGTCGTTTGTGGCGGTGTCACTGAGTGTCATTGGAGTGGTCCTTCTCATTTCGGATGTTATTCAAGGCTATTCCCTATTGTTTAAATGGGGAAGGGATCTGCTTCAAAAGCAGGTCATACGAAAAATTCACAAGTAAACAGCCCGGTTCCAAACAGGGAAGAGAGTTGGACCAAAGTCAGCGACGGCGATGGTATTTAACGAAAACAGCCCCGAACTTACGTCGGGGCTGTTTTTTGCGTTCTAGGCCCTTACTGGCTCCCGTTGCAATAACCGGTCAAAATACGGGGTGAAGGCTGAGTCCCCGGAGTAGGATACAAACAAATAGTCACGGGCCCTCGTCAATCCTATGTACAGTAAAGATGCTTCTTGGGCCGGCCCGATCTCTTGATTGTGAAATGGCATGCTGTCTATGCCCACCACGAAACCCGCCTTGAAGTCCAGCCCCTTGCTGCTGTGAATGGTGCAGATCTTGACGGCTGCTTCATCTTTGTTGAAATTCATTTTGGTGTCTCTGCTTTCCGATATCCAGTAATATGGAATGTCTCTTTGTTTCAGGTGTTGCAAAAGAAGCCGCACGATCGGGTATGATCGACTGAAATTGTAGCGATATAAAACGGCGATCTCCTCATAAGGCACCCGCTTATCGTCGTGTAATCGTTCAATCTGTTTTGCCACCCATGCCATTTCTTCCAACAGGGACGACGCTTTGTGGATGATGGGGGGATCTCCGGGGCGTTGAGAGCTTTCCGGAGGGATCACCTCCACTTCGTCCTCCTGATCGTGGTAATCCAACCCGTATGTTTGGTAAAAGTCCCATGCCAACTGGATAATCGGTGCGGTGTTGCGGTAGTTTTTCTTCAATACACGGGAACGCCCCCGGAAGCTCAAACCAATATCCTGTGCAAAGTTACGCTGGCGGGAATAGACAGTCTGGGCGCGATCCTCAACGATCAAGAGGGACATGGTTTCCGGATTGAGCAGTTTTACCACCAGCTTCAACCATTCGCTTGAAAAATCCTGTCCCTCGTCGATTAACACCGCATCATACATTGGAAAATGCCCTTCACCTTTTTCCAGGCGTTTGAGAACATCAGGGATTTGTTCATCTTTCGAAATCCCGATCTCCTTCAACCACTGGTGAAAATGGCGAACCGTAATTCGAACATTGTTCGGGGTGGGGGGTACCGCCGATTTTTCACTGTGCTCGACGATATTTTCCCGCAATTTGTACTGAATCATCTGATCGATATAGCGAGCCAAAGCGATATTGAAACACAAAACGAGAATGTGCCAATCCGGATGGGATTCTGCAAGTATTTTAGCCCGGCTGGCCAGAATCAGCGTTTTTCCACTCCCCGCCACGCCGCGAATCAATCGATGTTTGTCTCCGATCTGTTTGGCCAGGTTCTCCTGCTGAAGATCCATCACTTTAACATCATCCAGCTCCACCAGTGCATACTGGGAGCCAGGTAATGGGCGGACTGGTTTATATTCCGCGCTGATCCGCACTTCAGGGAACAGATGATAACGAATGGTCCGGATGTCCCTTTGACTGAGTGGAGCATGTCGGAACGATGCAACGAACATGTTTTTGATTTTATCCAACAGATCCGTAGGGGAGAAAGATTCGCTCTGCGGATCGATATCATCCCGTGTCAGGCACAGTTGGGGATTCAATACATCCGCGAGATCATGCCGATATAGATGCTTCCGAGTAAGACGGGTCATCACAACACCGTAACCGTAGGGAAATTTCAGACGATACTTGTATTTTCCCTCCAGTTGAATCAAACTTTTGTCCCGCTCCAACAGGTTGGCGATCCGAAAAGCATATTCCCTCGCTTGTTTCAGAGGACTTTTTTGAACGACCAATCCAGAAGAGGTTTGGATCAACCATTGGTCCGGATTCAACCGGTGTAATGTATTTTTGGTGTAGTCTTTCACTTCCAGCACGACCAGCCCCAGATCGGGTCCGATCAGGACAAAGTCCGGGCGCACGCCTTGAATGTCCGGTTCGTAATAGACAATGTAATCGTCGGGTAAAAAGTGGCGCAATACTTGAAACAATAGCCGTTCACCAGCGGTGACGGTTGAAGGGAGCTTCTCAGGGACGCTTTTGGCCATCAGATGTTCTCTCCTCCACGAAGTATCAGAAGGTTATAAATAAAAAATCAATACATATTGTATCATTTTTATATCATAGATCAATCGAACAAATGCTCTCCATCCATGAAAACAGACTCTTCTCGAATAGTGCAGAACCTTTTTTCCTGATATAAAATAGGACATATCCGTAATATATGGAGGTTTATCTGATCATGCGTCATGAAACGATCGATCTGATCTTCGATGCGGCTGTCGAAGTTTTTGCCGAATATGGTTTTGAACGGGCCAAAGTGGACGATATCGCCATGAAGGCGGGTATCGCCAAAGGGACAATATACTATCATTTCAAGAGCAAGGAAGAGCTCTTTGTCGCCTTGATGAACGAAGGTTTAGAAAAAATGCTAGATCATATACACGTGGAGATGGACCGGACGGAGTCGCCCCGAGAACAGCTTCGTCGCATATTGGCGGCTCAGGTGCGTTTTTTGATTGGACACGGGACATTCACCAAGCTCCTGTTGACAGAAGTATGGGGGTCCAAGGAACGACAACAGGCGTTCCGGAGCCGCATCCGTCAATACATCGACATGATCGAGCAGGTATTGCGTAGGGGAACAGAGCAGGGAATATTCCACTTGGCTCATGCAAATGAAACAGCCGCTTCTATTTTTGGTGCTGTCAGCGTGGCAGTTTTACATACGATTTATCGATGTCAGGATCAATCGGAACAAATGGAGGCGGAAATCCCCAAAATCATCGACACATTGGAACATCTGTTGTTTAACGGGATCAACGCTTGAGATCGAAGGTGTTTTTTCTGGTTGCAAATCTGGAGAGATAGAGTATAATGTCATTTATACTGACCAGTCAGTTTATTGTGTGATGGGGGGGATGAGCCATGCGAAAAAAAGCCGCATGGAAATGGCCGCAAACGTACGGTCTGATGAACATGTGGGAAAAACCGGGTTTGCGGTTGGGGTTGGTGGGAATCATCTTGGTTCCCGTCGTTTACAGTTTTATTTATCTGTGGGCATTTTATGATCCTTATGCAAACGTGGACCACCTCCCTGTCGCTGTGGTGAATGAGGATCAGGGAGCGGTGGCGGATGGAAAGACGGTCCGTGCCGGTGATGATCTGGTCAAGGAGTTGAAGAAGGAAAAGAAATTGGATTGGCATGTTGTTTCACGCAAAGAAATGGAGAAAGGATTTCGGGAAGACCGCTATTATTTCGGTGTTGTCATTCCACGGGATTTTTCCCGCAGGGCGGTCAGTGTGAATAGTGCCGCTCCATTGAAGGGAGAATTGGAATTTTATGTGGATGAAGGGAAGAACTTTATTACCTCCCAAATCGGCCGCAAGGCTTTTTTGGCCATGGAAGGAGAAATCCAGCGGCAGTTAACGGAGATGTACGCGCGGGGTATGTTGGACAAAATGAAGCACTCCACCCAAAATTTGTCCAAAGCTGCCGATGGAGCTGGCAAATTGGCCGATTCCACCGGTCAAGCCGCATCAGCCGGGAACAAGATCCATTCGGGTGTCAAACGGTTGGAACAGGGAGTCCAGCGATTGAAAAAAGGCGGTGACCAGTTGGCCAACGGTGCCCAGGCATTGACGCAGGGCGCTGCCCAAGCTGGCGATGGAGCGGGTCAATTGGCTGCCGGAGCGGAACGGCTGAATAGCGGAATTCATCAATTATCTCAGGGGATTCAACAGGGGGCAGAGGGAGCTGCCCAACTGCACGAGGGTGCTCGGCAAGTGAAGGATGGTCTGCAGGAAGCCTCTCAAAAAGTGAACGACAGGTTGTTGCCGGGCTCCGCGCAGGTAGCCGATGGAAGCAGAAAAATGGAGGCAGGAGCGGAACAGGCCCAAGCAACATACCAACAATTACTCAAACGCTATCCCTGGCTGAAGGCGGACCCTGACGGCATCAAACTGGCAGTCATTTTGACAAGAATGAGCGACGGCGGACAACAGTTGTCCGAGGGAGCCGATCAACTGCATCAGGGAGTAGCGCAATTAAATGACGGATTGAGTCGCTTGGCCGACGGTCAAGATCGTGTGGTTCAGGGAACCGAACAATTGCACGACGGGATCGTTCAACAACAAGCGGGTGCAGCGCAATTGGCGTCAGGATCGTCGCAACTTGCCGGGAAATTGCGTGAACTTCAGCGGGGAATGACCCACCTGATGTCCGGAATCGGTCAATGGCGGGACGGACTTGATCAATGGGTCGCTGGTCAAAAACAGCTGTCGGGCGGACTGGCCCAACTGGATAAAGGAACCGTTCGCTTGAGCGACGGATTGACCCGTATCACAGATGGACAAATCCGATTGGCACACGGATTGGAAGAGGGGACGGACAAAGCCCGCAACCAGTTGCGGGGGGCGAATGCCAAAGCCGAGATGATGGCTGATCCGGTCGATGTGAAAGAAGACCGATTGAACCCGGTGCCCAACTATGCGACTGCTTTAACTCCGTATTTCCTGTCGCTTTCCCTGTGGGTGGGCGGCTTGATTCTGTTTACAATTCTGGATCTGTATCGGTCCCCGTTGGAGAAGCAACAACGCATTTCCTGGATCGCGGGTGGATTGATCGGTGTATTGCAAGCGGTCGTGGCAACTACGGCGCTGACGAGAGGATTGGGGATTTCCCCGCAACACCCTGTGGGCATTTACGCGTTTGCGATCCTCATGTCGTTTGCGTTTATCTCGTTGAATCAAATGTTGGTACTGTTGTTGAACAACGCGGGCCGATTCTTGTCCATTTTGCTGTTGATGCTGCAATTGACTTCTAGTGGAGGTACCTATCCTGTCGAGTTGTTGCCGGCCTTTTTCCGTCACATTCATCCCTATCTGCCGATGACCTATTCCGTTGAGGGACTGCGTGCAGCCGTTACTACCGGAGATGTCAGTGTGTTGGCACGCGATGCCTGGATTTTGGTCGGGTTTATGACGGGTGCATTGCTGATCGTGGAATTGTACCGCGTGTGGCAAGTATTTCGCCTGCGACGGACAAAACGAGGGGAAGTCGGTGTGACGGTTTAGGTAAAATCTGTATCGATTAGGGTAGAAAAACCTGTTTCCCGTGAAACAAAACTGCTGCGGAGGTATTTAGGGGTTCCTGGGCTTGTCTGGTCATTGTGAGTGAGCAATGTTTTCCCAGGTGAGGGGCGACCGAAGCCCAATCGAGCGGAGAACTGGAAAAGCGCAAGAATACGAAGTGTGCTTTTTCCCGCGTCCATGTGCCCCCGTTTTTGAGCAGCCTTGCTCTGCTTCCATGCAGGGAACAGGTGGAGCAATTCAGGAAGCAGCGGATCGACTCATCAGATACAACCTCGACGTTGCCGTTCAATTTGCCGTCCAACCGCTTTATTTAACAATCTCGCGGTTCCTTCGGGAACCGCGCTTTTTTGTGCATCCTTCCCCTAAATCGTAATTTTTACGTTTTACAAATGGTGGTGAGTGACATATAATCATTCATGACTAAGATTATTACAAAGATGTCAAAGGTGGGTAGCCAAAGTGAAAAAGATCGGTTTCGGTTTGTTGGCCGTTCTGCTTTGCAGTTTGACGGCGTTGGCGGGATGTGCCAAGCCGGAGGCAGCCGGTCGTGCGAACGGCAAGATCGCAGTATATACCAGCATTTATCCGCTCGCTTATTTTGCGGAACAAATCGGAGGAAAGCGGGTCGACGTCCGGGCGTTAGTTCCGCCGGGGACGGAACCGCATGAATTCGAGTTGTCGACTCGGGATATGGCTCGGTTGAGCCAAGCGGATGTGTTCATTTACAATGGTGCGGGGCTAGAAGCATGGGCCGATCAGGCGAAACAGATGCTCGATCCGAGTCGGACAGTGCAGGTGAACGCAACCAAAGGAGTTCCGTTGCTGGATGCCAAGGAGGAACATGACGATCATCATGGCGTGCATGAACACGGGCACAGCGGTGTTGATCCGCATGTTTGGCTCGATCCGAAGCGCGCCATGATCCAGGCACGCAATATCCGGGACGGATTGATTCAAGCTGATCAGCGTCACAAAGCGGAGTATGAAGCCAACTATGTGAGGTTGCAACAGCGTTTAACTGAGCTGGACCGGGCATATGCTGAACTGGCGAAACGCACTCCCGTCAAGACATTTTTGGTTTCCCATGCAGCATTCGGATATCTGGCGGATCGCTACGGGTTGAAACAAATCGCCATCGCCGGTTTGTCTCCGAACGATGAACCCAGTGCCAAAGAATTGCAGGCGTTGGTTGAAACGGCCAAACGAGAAAAGGTGCATGTGATCTTTTTTGAGACATTGGTTAATGCCAAAACAGCGGAAACGCTGAAAAGCGAAATCGGGGCGAAGTCCTTGACGCTCAATCCACTGGAAGGGTTGACACCGGAGGAGATCAAACGCGGGGAGAACTACTTCACGATTATGGAGAAAAACCGGCAGAACCTGGCTCAAGCGTGGGGGGTCCAACCATGACGGATATGATTCGGATGGAACGGGTCCATTTTTCGTATCAAAATGAAAAAGTGTTGGACAATGTGAGCCTCACACTCCACCAAGGTGAATTTTTGGCCTTGGTCGGGCCGAACGGATCCGGAAAATCGACGCTTGTCAAATTGGCGCTCGGTTGGCTCAAACCGCAAGCAGGCGACATTCGCCTAATGGGACAGGACATCAGTCGGTTTCGCGATCGTGACAAGATCGGCTATGTATCCCAGAAAGCCAATAGTTTTAATCTGGGGTTTCCGGCGACCGTTTTTGAAGTGGTGGCCGCAGGATTATACGGGAAAATGGGTTTGTTCCGGTGGATGGGAAGAAAGGAAAAACAAAAAGTGTATGAAGCGATCGAACAGGTGGGGTTAAGCAATTGGGCCCACCGTAACATCGGTCGCCTTTCCGGAGGACAACAACAACGTGCGTTTATTGCACGCGCATTGGTGAGTGATCCCGAGCTGTTGATACTGGATGAGCCGACCGTTGGGGTTGATGCAGAATCGGTCGACCGGTTTTATCGGTTGCTGACGCATTTGCACCGGGAAAAGGGATTGACGCTGTTGTTGGTCACGCACGATATCGGTGCAGTCACCACCTATGTGGATCGGATCGCCTGTTTGAACAAGCGGATTTTCTTCCATGGTGACCCGGAGGAATTTACCCAGAAGAAAAAAGAGATTCTGACAGCTGCTTACGGCCATGAAGTACAGATGATTGACCATCAGCACGAGTCGACTGATGAGATGTCCCTGTTCGTCGGTGCATGAGAATGGAGCGAGAGGGGGAAGCGCGTACTAGGGCGTGTCTGACACAAGTGGTAAAATGGAGGGAGAACGCCCAGGTAGTGCGTAAAGCGATGGAAGCGATGTGGCAATATGAGTTTATGCGGCATGCATTGCTGGCTGGAGTGATCGTTGGACTGATCTCACCGTTGGTCGGCGTGTTTTTGGTAGTTCGTCGGTTGTCACTGATTGCGGATGCATTGTCACACGTGACACTGTCGGGGGTTGCCGCCGGCTTGCTTTTGCAGAGGGAATTTCCTTGGTTTCAATCATTCAACCCGCTCTATATGGGGACCGCTTTTTCCGTGGCTGGTGCATTGTTCGTCGAGCAGTTGCGTCGGTTGTATCGTTCGTATCAGGAGTTGGCAATTCCCATTATTCTCTCCGGCGGGATCGGGCTCGGTGTGGTACTGATCAGTGCCGGAGACGGGTTTAATGTCAATGTCATGGGATATTTGTTCGGTTCGATCATCGCCGTGAACGAGGACGATGTGAAATGGGTAGTGGCGGTCGGGATCATCGTCGCATTGACGATTGCACTTTTGTTTAAGGAACTGTTCGCTCTCTCGTTTGACGAGGAGAGTGCGTATCTTTCGGGCATTCCCCGTCGCGGAATCAATTTGGTTTTCATCCTGTTAGTCGCACTTGTGATCACGGCATCGGTACGTGTTGTGGGTATCTTGCTGGTCTCAGCGCTGATGACATTGCCGGTGGCCGCCAGCTTGCAATTGGCGCAAAGTTTTCGGCAAACTGTTATGCTCTCCGTACTATTTGCGGAAACATCCGTCATCAGCGGATTGATCTGTTCTTTTTATTTCGATTTGGCCCCCGGTGGCACCATTGTGCTGATCGCCGTTGGCTGGCTGTTGTTGACGATCCTGTTGAAACGGCTCCGGCAGTTCGTCCGGTACCGTTGGATGAAACGGGAACAAGCGGTCGAATGAACCTTTTTCCAACAATGGGAATGGGAGCGGATCGGGATGGATTATCGACGTGCACTGGAGAAATTGAAGGCAAACGGGTATAAATTCACAGGAAAACGGGAAATGATGGTGCAGTTATTTGCAGAAGAGAATCGCTATCTGTCCGCTAAAGAAGTATTGGACCACATGCAGAAAACTTACCCGGGCTTGAGTTTCGACACGGTGTACCGCAACCTTTCTCTATTTGAGGATCTGGGCATTTTGGAAGGGACGGATTGGGATGGTGAGCGGCGGTATCGCTTCCGTTGCGAAGGCGATACTCACCATCACCATTTGATCTGTACCGAATGCGGACGGACGCGCAAATTGGAGATTTGCCCCATGAATGCCATTTTGGGTCAACCCGAGGACTTCCACATCACCGGACATCGTTTTGAAATTTACGGACGTTGTGCTGACTGCGACCAAAATTAAAGCAACAGGAGCAGAAACCTCATGAATGTGGAGTATGAAAAATGGATGCAAGCTGCCATTGAGGAAGCAGAGAAAGCCCGGAAGATCGGGGAGGTACCGATCGGGGCGGTGGTCGTCAGAAAAGGAGAGATCATCGGCCGTGGACATAATCTGCGTGAGACGGCCAAAGATCCCACGCTGCATGCGGAGATGATTGCCATTCGTCAAGCGGCCGAACGGCTGGGCGGATGGCGGTTGATCGAATGTTCCTTGTATGTGACACTGGAACCGTGTCCCATGTGTGCGGGTGCGATTGTACAATCCAGAATCGAGAAGGTGGTATTCGGTGCCGCCGATCCCAAGGCCGGATGTGCGGGTACATTGATGAATCTGCTGGAAGATGAGCGGTTCAACCACCAGGCCGAGGTTATTCCTGGTGTCATGGCCGAGCAGTGCGGTTCGTTATTGACTCAATTTTTCCGTGAACTGAGAGAACGGCGCAAACGGTAAAAGGGTCCTCTGGATGGATTTCCCCTTGACTTCTCGACAGTTAACCCTTAAGATTATGTAATGTCCAGTACATCAGTTCAACCCGTGGAGAGGTGTCCGAGTGGTTGAAGGAGGCGGTCTCGAAAACCGTTGTACCGGTATTCCCGGTACCGTGGGTTCGAATCCCACCCTCTCCGCCAGATCGTACATGATGTTAGTGAGTCGCCACTTTTTAGGGCGGCTTTTTTGTATTCCCAAGTAGCAAATCCTTCCGCTCGTTGTAAATAAGGAGAAAATGTGTTACCATATAAGAACCGCGCTAGACGGGGAACTTGCGGTGCCCTGTAACCCGCAATCCGCATTAGCGGGGTCGAATTCCCGTCCTGAGGCCTTCTCCGTGTGGGGCCAGGTCTGGGTAAGCGATGTTGAGGATTGGGTCCTGCGCAACGAGAACTTCCGAACCGTGTCAGGTCCTGACGGAAGCAGCACTAAGGAAGACCTCTCGTGTGCCGCAGGGGTGCCTGATCTGAGTCGGTTGCTCAGGAGCCGCCCGGGCGGAAAGGTCGAAGGCGGGTGCGCGGTATACATAAGCGGGAAAGCATGGTGTCTCTGTAGGATGCCATGCTTTCCTTTTTTTATATGTGGGGAACGAACGGCAAAAAATTTCCATTCTTAGAAGGAAGATGCACCCGGAACGAGAAATAAATTGTAGGATGAAACGATTGCGGATGGAAACGGAAGAAACTGCATCTCGGGATGGATAGACGACGATTTCTGCGGCAAAGGGGGGAGGTGGCATGGGGTGCCCATCGGGTTTCATCTCGATATGGAGCTGAGACAGTTAGTCGCCTGGTTGGAGCAGATGCCCCAAGCTGTCATGGTGGTGGATGACCGCGGAAACGTCGTCGCGGTAAATCCGGTTTTATTGCATTCCATCCGGCGTGACAGGGAAGAGGTGGAGGGAAAACCTTTCACCCAATTTGTCACCATCTCCAAAGAAGCGGTTGATTTCATTCACCGTGCCGACAGTTCCTGTGCTTGGTATCAACAGGTACTCGGCAGTGTCATCGCAAGAGATGGGAGTTATTATTCCACGGATGTGCAAATGGTTCGTGGGTGGGACGGGCAACGTCGATATCATCTCCTGTTTTTCAACCGGATCACCCGGCAGATCTGGCCTCATTTGCTGCAACGATTTGCTGACCACTTGATCTCCGATATCCATCTCGGAATCGTGCTGGTGGACAACCACGGGAATTTGACGGAGATCAACAGAGCGGCATGCGATTTGTTCGGCGTTCAAAGGGCCAAACTGGTTCATCAGCCGTTCGATAAGCTGATGAACCATGTATCACCCGCGGAAGAGCAGAATGTGCTCGAAAAAGCATTGACCGGCATCCCGACCCGAAATTATGCGGCGACATGGACGATCGGTGACAAACAAGTGCATCTTCTGGTCGACGCTCATACCTTGTGGGACGAAACAGGTCGTATCTTGGGAGCATACATGGTATTGAAAGATATGACCAACTTGCGTTTGTTGGAGGAACAAATCCAACGCAACGACCGTTTGGCGACAATCGGTCAGATTGCCGCTGGCACCGCCCACGAAATTCGGAATCCACTGACTTCGATCAAAGGTTTTTTGCAAGTGATCAAATATGCCCTCAAGGAAAAGGGACATGTAAAAGAACAGGGATATACGGAGATCATGCTCCGTGAAATCAACCGGATCAACAGTTTGGTCAGCGAATTTCTACTCCTCAGCAAACCGCGCAATATCAAACTCCGCCCGCTTCAAGTCACCGATGTTTGGAACGAAATGCTACCCATTGTTGAAAATGAAGCGCTCTTACATAACATGGAAGTCCATTTTGTGACGGAACGCTCCCTTTTCCCCCTGGTCGTAGCGGATAGTGAGCTATTAAAGCAGGTATTTCTCAATCTGTGCAAAAACGCGATTGAAGCCATGGGGGAAGGCGGAATGCTGACCGTGCGAATCAGGTTGGAGGAAGCGGAACAAAAACTGGCTGTCGATGTGCAGGATACCGGACCGGGCATTCCCGCTTATGCGTTGGACAAGATCTTTGACCCGTTTTTTACGACCAAAGAAAACGGAACCGGTCTTGGGTTGCCCGTTTGTCAAAAAATCATTCACGAAATCGGAGGTATGATTCGCGTCTCCTCCAAAGAATGGGGAACTGTTTTTACGGTATTGTTGCCGTATATCGATTAAGGGAAAGGATCCATTGATTGCGCTGTTCGCAGGAGAGATTCTCCCTTCCGAAGGTTTGCCGCTTGGGCGGCTTTTTCCTTTTGGAAAAAAAGGGCCAACTGTAGTATGATGGAGTCGACAAAGGATAGAGGGATCTCCACGTACGAATACTGGAGTGATGGTTTTGTCGTATCGGGCATTGTACCGTGTTTGGCGGCCGCAGACCTTTCGGGATCTTGTCGGCCAAGAACACATCACTCGAACATTGCAGAATGCATTGGCAGAAGGATCTTTTTCGCATGCCTATCTGTTCAGCGGTCCAAGGGGAACCGGCAAGACCAGTGCGGCCAAAATCATGGCCAAGGCTGTCAACTGTGAGAAAGGTCCTGCTCCGGAGCCGTGCAATGATTGTCAGACATGTCGTCGCATCACCGAAGGTTCCTTAATGGATGTTGTGGAAATCGATGCGGCATCCAACCGGGGCGTCGATGAAATTCGGGATTTGCGGGACAAAGTGAAGTACGCCCCGACCGAAGTGCGTTACAAAGTCTATATTATCGACGAAGTGCACATGTTGACGACAGAAGCGTTCAATGCTTTGCTGAAAACGCTGGAAGAGCCGCCGGGGCATGTGATTTTTATCCTGGCCACGACCGAACCGCACAAATTGCCGCAGACCATTGTTTCCCGTTGCCAACGGTTTGCGTTTCGCCGGATCGCATTGCCGGAGATTGTCAATCGTCTTCGATATATCTGCGAGGCGCAATCCGTGAAAGCGGATGAGAATGCGTTGCATCAGATTGCACTTGCCGCGGACGGGGGAATGCGGGATGCATTGAGTTTATTGGATCAGGTACTGGCATTCGGCGGCCGGCAAGTGGATGAGGAAACGGTATTGGCCGTGACCGGTTCTGTCTCCCGTACCGATTTGGCGGGGATTTTGAGTGCTTTGGCCCATTCCGATGCTGCTGCAGCGCTTGAACGGGCAGACCGACTGATTATGGGTGGTTTGGAGCCGGAACGTCTTTTGCAAGACTTGATCCATGCCTGCCGTGATTTGTTGCTGATGAAGACCGCTCCTCAATTGCCGGAAGTGAAGGATCGTCTTCATGATCATCTGTGGACGGAATTGGCGGAAAAATGGTCTGTCAGCCGGTTGTCCGCGGTGATGGACGGCTTGATTGCGTATCAGCAACAAATGAAATGGACGCCGCATCCGAGGATTGTCCTGGAGCTGGCTATTGTGAACGCTGCACAGTCGCAGTCCGCATCGGACGAGAAGGAGGAAGTCGTCCCCTCTGATACGATTCGCTGTCTTGAGGAACGAATCCGTCAGTTGGAGGGGCGGCTTGAGGCCATTCAGGGGCAAGTTGCCGTTCAAAGTTCGCCACAAACCGCGGGATTCCGTCGCCACGAGCCCCCCAAAAAAGCGTCGTCGCGTACTGCCGGCGCGTCTGTCCAACAAGATCAATGGAAGAGTTTGTTGCAACAATCAGACACAGAAACCTTTCGCCATGTCAAGCAGTGGTGGCCGGATATTTTGCAAAAAGTAAAAGAGCGGAAAATCACGGTTCATGCATGGCTGGTCGATGGGGACCCTGTGATGGCTTCAAAGGATACTGTAGTCGTAGCGTTCAAAAACAAAATTCACCGGGAAACCACGGAAAAAGAGACAAACAAATCATTAATTGAACAGGTGATGCAGGATGTGCTGGGTCGCTCGTTCCGGTTGATCACGGTGATGCGCCAGGATTGGGATGCACTTTCCGATTCGATCGCCGAAATGTCTGCTGCGGCGGAAGAGGGAAAGGACGCCGATGCCCCCCAATCCGACGATGTCATGCAAAAAGCGGTGGAGTTGTTCGGTGAGGATTTGGTGGAAGTGGTCGATTAAAATAAAAGGATAACTGCAGGCAATTCGGCCGATAGGAGGAATGGACCATGATGCGGAACATGAACCAAATGATGAAACAAGTGAAAAAAATGCAGGAGCAGATGCAAAAAGCGCAGGAAGAACTGGGTAAAAAAGAAGTGGAAGGCACAGCGGGGGGCGGTGTCGTCAAAGTAGTGATGAATGGTCACAAGCAGTTGGTTTCTGTGGAAATCGCTCCGGAAGTGGTAGATCCGGACGATGTGGAAATGCTGCAGGATCTCATCACGGCCGCTTTCCAAGATGCCCTGAAGAAAACGGACGAACTGATCGCCCAGGACCTCGGTAAATTTACTGGTGGACTCAATTTGCCCGGTTTGTTCTAACGGCATGGTTGCATCCATAAAATAAAGGCATCAGGAGTGCGTGGAAGTGTACGTACCTGAACCCATCTCCAAGTTGATCGAAGGTTTTATGAGGCTGCCGGGCATTGGACCGAAGACGGCCCAACGCCTGGCCTTTTTTGTATTGAAAATGGAAGAGGAAGATGTACTGGATCTGGCCAAGGCACTCGTCCGTGCCAAACGTGATCTGCGCTTTTGTGCAGTTTGCAATAACATCAGCGACCGGGAAGTATGTTCCATTTGCAGTGACAAGCATCGTGACCGGTCGACGATTTGTGTCGTGCAGGACCCCCGTGACGTGATGGCGATGGAACGAACACGGGAGTACAATGGGTTGTACCATGTTCTGCATGGAGCCATATCACCCATGGAAGGGATCGGTCCGGATGAGTTGAAGATCCCGGAACTGTTAAAGCGGCTGGAAGATGAAACAGTGCAAGAGTTGATCTTGGCCACCAACCCCAATATTGAAGGGGAAGCAACCGCGATGTATTTGGCCAAATTGGTCAAGCCGTTCGGGCTGCGCGTTACCCGGATCGCCCATGGATTGCCCGTAGGCGGGGATTTGGAATATGCGGACGAGGTGACGTTGACCAAGGCGCTGGAAGGTCGACGGGAGCTATAAAGCATTTGTGTGAAGGAGCGTTTCACCATGCAGACACCGATGATTTCCACCCCTCCCCCCATCGGGCCCCGTTCACAAAAGACTTCGGCCAAGTTGCAGTTGATATCCGCCTGGATGCTGTCACTCAGCTTTCTCACGATGATTCCGATGGAGTATGCCTCTTTGGACTGGGAAAAAACATCAGCGGGTACATGGCGAATTGTCGAAGGAGATCACTTGAGCCTGACGCTGGTATTGGCCTATGGTTTATGGGCATTGTGGACAGTGGTGGGAACCGGCATGTTTCTGGTTGCTGGCATCGTCAACCGGTTCACCTACGAACGTTCGCTTACGGATATCACTTGGCGGGATTTGATTTACTTTTTGGCTTGGGTACAATGCCTATCGCTCCTGCTTTCCCTTCCCTTTGAATTGTTTCCGGGAGCAGGGGGCAGTGTGAGTTTATTGTATCCGTATTTGCCACATCTCATCATTTTGGGTCTGGGATTGATTTTGTTCCGCCATCGCTTGCATCTGTTGGGATTTCGCCGTCCGAATTCCTACGGGTGGATGGTGATTGTCATCATTTTGTTGTATGTGGTCATCTTTTTCCAATGGATCGATCAATGGGTGACTCATCCCGTCGCCAGATATTTCTCGCTGGAGCTGGATTCGTGGCGGGAGGAAAGCATCTCCCAAGGCATTCACCAGGCTGGAACATCCGGATGGGCTGCATTGACCGGTCAAATCGTGATGCTGGGTATAATCGGGCCCATTGCAGAAGAGATGTTGTTTCGGGGGGCTTTACAGGAAGTATTGCGGCGTCGACTCGGTGTATGGGTGAGCGTTTTGTTATCTTCCGTTTTGTTTGCGCTGTTTCATGTGGATGTCGCTTTGCTGGCACCTTTGTTAGTGCTGGGTCTCATTCTCGGCTCTTTGAAGGCTTTCTTCCGCAGCCTGTGGGCGCCCATTTTGTTTCATATAGTTAACAACACCACATCGGTGATCATGGAATTGTTACATCGATAGTCCGTGGGATCGTGTGTCACCCCGCCCATTGTTCTATTCCCGAGTCCTCCTTCATACGCTTGTACCAAAAGGAGGGATGGACATGGGAATCAAATGGTGGATAATGGCGGGTGCGGGCGGCACGATCCTTTTTATGTTGCTCAGCCGATCCGCCTGGCGACCACTCAAGTGGATTTGGTACGGGGTGTTATATACGGCGATAGGAGCAGTCGTGTTGTTTTTGTTCAACCTGGTGGGAGAATGGATTCATTTCCGCATTCCCATCAATCTGATGACTTCCTTTATCACCGGTGTGCTCGGTTTGCCGGGATTGATGTATTTAGTGATCGTCAAGGGCTTTTTATTGGGTGGATAAACGTTGGATCATGATCATCAAAAAAAAGTGTTGACGAAACA
>NZ_JANRHH010000010.1:1221-2060 GCF_030433435.1 Polycladomyces subterraneus | reverse complement strand
GCAAGTAATAGAGGTTGTCCGGTATGACTCCCTGCGCGGAACGCAAGCAAACGACCACCTGGTTTGCGGGGCGACCTTGCAAAATTTCTTCCTCCGTCAACCTGGCAACCCGCACAGAAACGTTCGCAGGAACCTTAACGGGAATCTCCCGGGAAAATACCGGCTTCCCGTCAAAGTCGTACACATGCAGCAAAACGGTATCCTGCACATCTTCCAACCGATCGTTGACGACCCACACATTCAACGCTTCCCCCGACTCGTGGTCCAAAGAATACAGCACAGGATGGAAGAATTTTTTCGCGTAATAGTAAGCTGCCTTTGGCAGAAGATAATAGTCGATGACAGACCAGCTCGTCCCCGGCCAGCAATCGTTCAGTTGCCAGAACAAAGCACCGCTCGTCGAAGGTTTGTGCCTCCGGTAGTGTTCAATCCCGTATTTCAACCCCTCTGCCTGTGTTAACATGGAAAAATTCAAATACTCTTCGAGGTCGCGAGGTACACCGGTGTACCCTTCCATCAACAAGATCCCTTTCTGGTGATGGTAGTCCTTGTTGCGGTATGCCATCTCGTCGCTTCCCCAGAAAAACTTCCCTTGGGGGATATTGCGTTCCAGCGTATAGCGGTTCGCTGCGGCGTGCATGCCGAATTCGCTGACAAATTTCGCCGTATCTTTTTTGAAGTTCTTGAAAGACACACCGTCCACGCTGTAATCGACACGCGGGATTTCCCCGAACCTGCGCGGCTCTACCTTGCCGTGCCACACTTGCCAATTGTGGCGATCCCCTTCCTCCGCAGAGTTGTGGTCGTTTCCGCCGTACGGGGAGCTTGGCCAGTACAGG
>NZ_JANRHH010000010.1:0-1139 GCF_030433435.1 Polycladomyces subterraneus | reverse complement strand
ACGTTTGCCATGAAATTGCGGTTAAAATCGGGATACAACGCGCAGGCGAACATAAAGTCTTGCCAAACGAGGATTCCTTGCCGGTCACATTCACGGTAAAACACATCTTTCTCGTAGATCCCGCCGCCCCACACACGCAACATGTTCATATTCGCTTCACGTGCAAGCCGGATCAAATGAACGTACCGGGATTCGGGGGCCGCACCGATAAAATTGTCCACCGGAATCCAGTTCGCCCCTTTGGTAAACAGTTCGACACCGTTCAAAACGAACGTAAATCGGGCGTTTCCTTGCTCGTCTGTGCGCCGTACCTCTAGCATGCGGATGCCGAAATCTTGTTCATAGCGATCGATCGCTTCGCCGTCCTTGAACAAAATCACTTCCAAACGGTAGAGATGGGGCGTTCCCAGATCGTGCGTCCACCACAGTTTGGGGGCTTTCACCTCGAGAGCCAGGTGTGCAAATGTTCCATTTAATTTAGTTCTTTGTACATAACGTTCATTTTGTCCCACTTCATGTTCGCCCTGGCCACCATTGTAAGTCAGGCGCACCTCCACCTCAAACGTGCCGTACGAAAAGGGAAGTGATGCAGCGGAACCGTCGACGCTGTTGGGTCTAAAATAATCCACTTCCACATCGACCGCGACAGATTGGCGAAACGTTTCTTCTCCAGGCGTACGTCTTGCCAAATGCCGACGGTGACGAGACGCGGTCCCCAATCCCAGCCGAAGTTCATCTGCGCTTTCCTTACCCAGATCCGCTCCTTGCTGAAACCCGACCAAAAATCCTGTCGTTTCCCTTTCACGTGAAGAGAAACGGGATCGAATTTGACGGCAAGTACGTTGCGCCCCTGGCGGATCTCCCGCGTCACGTCGAATGCATGGGCGATGAACATGTTTTCCGTGCTCCCCAGTTCGATCCCGTTCAGATAGATCGTCGCGAACGTGTCAAGGCCCTCAAAAATCAGTAACAGGCGCTCCTCCGGTTCGATCTTCTCAGCAAAATGAAATTCCGTGCGGTACCACCAAACCTTCTCTTCGACCCAGCGACATTTCATATCGTTATGACCAACGAAAGGATCGTCGATGATCTTTTTCTCGATAAGCGTCGAATGTACATCTCCGGGGACCTTGGTGGAA
>NZ_JANRHH010000009.1 GCF_030433435.1 Polycladomyces subterraneus | reverse complement strand
CCGGGATCGTCGATCAAACCGATCACCGTCTATGCACCGGCCATCGAGTTGAATGATGATATCAACGAATACGCGCAGATTCCAGACGAGCCGGTATCCTACGGCGGCTGGACACCGCAAAACTACGAGCACCGGTATTACGGTGTCGTAAAGATGCGGGATGTCGTGGCCGAATCGATGAACGCGGCGACGGTATGGATTTTGGACCACAAAGTCGGGTTGGACAAAGCCTTGAAGTTCGGTCGAAAAGCTGGTTTGCCGTTGACAAGAAAGGATTTGGGATGGTCGCCGCTCGCATTGGGCGGATTGACCGACGGTGTGAACACGGTGCAGATGGCACAAGCTTACTCTTCGTTGGACAACAACGGCGTGATGAATGAAGCCCATGCCGTAGAGAAAGTGGTAACCGCTGACGGAGAAGTCAAAGAACCGATAAAAGAAGTGAAAAAGGATGTACGGGTATACTCTGCCAAAGCAGCATGGTACACTACCCGGATGTTGTTATCCGTTGTCTCGGGTGAAGGTGTGACACACGGAAACACCGGGAAATTTGCCAAGCTGGACAACGGTCAACCGGTGGCCGGGAAAACGGGCACGACACAAAACGGCAAAGATGCGTGGTTTGTCGGTTACACGCCGAAGCACGTGTTGGCGGTCACCATTTTCAACCCGCCGAAAGGTGAACAAGTGGAGTTGACCGGTGGGAAATATCCGGCGAAGATGTTCAAGGCCATCATGGAAGATACGATGAAGGACAACAACGAGCCCATCACGCGGTTTGAGCCGCCGCCGGGCGTGCCGGAACCGACACCGCCGTTCCAGTTGGTGGCCGTCAGCGTGGGCGCGCAGTATGATCAAGCGTCGCACGCCGTCCATCTGAGCTGGAACGCGCAAAACGATCCGCGCGTCAAATACCGTGTGGAGCGTTCCGAGGATCAGGTCAACTGGCAGCCGCTGGGTGAGGTGCAAGGCGGTGCGTTTACGGATACCAGCATCCAAGTGCCGCAAGCCGGTGGAGACGGTGGCTTGCTCGGCGGACTCGCGCCGGCACCGCAACCGAAAACCTATTACTACAGAGTTATCGCCATCGACACGAAAACCAACCAAGAACTGCCGTCCAACGTGGCGACGGTTCAAGTCACGCCGGATCAACCGCAAACGCCGCCACCTGACCAGGGTAACCCGCAAGGCAACCCACAAGGCAACCCGCAGGGCAATGACCAGGGCAATCAGCAGGGTAACCCGCAAGGCAATGACCAAGGTCAGGGTCCCGGCGGAATCTTTGGTGGACCGGGTGGCCAAGACGGTTCGAACGCTGGCGGCACCGACGGTACCAGCACAGGCGGTACCGACAGTACTGGCGGTACCAGTACAGGAGGTACCAGTACAGGCGGTACCGACCAAGGGACCGACACCGGAACCGATCGTGGCAACGGTGGACACAACGGCGGCAATAACGGCTTTATCGGCTGACGTTGCTCATTCAAAAGGACCGGCTTTCTGGCCGGTCCTTTCTGTTGACAAAATCCGCGGGCACCAAAAGAGTGGCCGTTTTCCCACAAGCGAACTTTGAGCTTGCCGAAAGAAAAGCGAGAGATCATGATGCTCTCGCAATCGTTTGGCTAGCGAAACCACATGCACAGCAGTCTCAAGGAGCGGTCTTGTA
>NZ_JANRHH010000008.1 GCF_030433435.1 Polycladomyces subterraneus | reverse complement strand
ATTCAGCCATTGTTGCTGATATGACCGAGCCACAACCGGCACACCGATACGCTTCTTCAGCATAGGGAACGAGACCGTGTAGAAGTCGCCATTTTTCTCGACTTTCAGGTTCTGATTGTTGAACGAACACCACATCTTCCTGAATACCCGAGCTTGTTGGTGTTTCTTCTGCGATTTCACATCTCGGATCGTTTGGTTAATGATTGCAGACGGGAACTTCTCGTCAGAAAACTCCTTGAAAATCTTGCTGGTCGCCTTGTTCACGTCGGGATGAAGCAATAGCCAATTTGCAAACTCCGTGTTGATCTGGGTCATTCGTTCATACATGGCTTGTTTAAATTTGGTTGGTTGATACAGTTCCAGCTTGAGTGTGATGGTAGGCCCCATTCACCCCCTTTTCTTTTGTTCTTCCACATATCGCCGGATCGTTTCGCTTGAAACGTTTCCAGCCGTACTAACAAAGAATGAGCGTGTCCACAAGCTCGGCAAATGAGACAAGTGATTGAATTCTTGCCTCAGTTTCCCAGAAGTCACCCCCTTCAATTTTGCCATGTCACTTCCATGGCAAGGATATCCCAGCCGTTTTCCTGACAGATGTCTTTCACCACTGTTTGAATCGCTCTTCCACTTGGTTTCTCAACACTTTTCTGCGATAACGTGGGCAGAAAACAAAGTGGTAGTGAATCAGAGATACCGTCTTTTTCGTCCTTCTGTATTCACATGGTTTTAATTGTATCAATATTTTATTTATACTGAAACAACAAAAAAATGCTCTAAGCGCCCTCTTCAGAGGGCACCGAGCAACGTCGCCTTTCATCACACGATTGAAACCGTGGGCTTTCAGGCGACTTTTTCTGTAATGGAGGGTATTCGCCTATTGGTAGCTGCAGTGGGCGATCGACAAACTTCCATAACGGAGGACAAAAATGATTCTTATTCAATTGAATCTGATATGTTGGATCACATTTTCCTTGGTATGGATCATTGGCGCTTTCTATAATTCCTTGAAAGCCCCTTCCATCAAACAGAAGCGTTTCCGTTTTGACTGGATCATTCTTATGATGCTGATATGGTTAATCAATCACTACATTCCCAAACGTTATTGGTTATATATGACGTTTCATCTTTCCTGGTTACAGATGGCCGGGACAGTTTTATTAATCGTATCCACGATTGTCACTTTATGGGCGCGTTATTGCGGCAGTTAAGGAAGATCACCAATTAATCACTGACGAGCCGTATCAAATCACAAGACACCCCATTTACACCGGAGTTCTCGGCATGATACTCGGTTCTGCGTTTTCACTGGGGGAAGGTTCGATTTTTCTGGGCTTTCTCATGATACTGTTCGTATTTCTGAACAGAATTCGGGTTGAAGAGGAGATGATGACGAACACTTTTGGCGATCAGTATGAGAAATACAAACAACGTGTTCCACGATTGTTACCAAGCATCAAATGGAGAACGATGACGCAAAAATGATCATATGGAGATAAAAGCCCGCTTCCTCATGGAAACGGGCCTTTGTCATCCGTTACTTCTGAAGTTGCCGAATGTCATTGACGATGGCTTTCTCGTCCGGTCGGAGACCGTCGTAGATTTTCATCACTCGGCCATCAGGACCTATCAGATAGAAACGGGCTGTATGGCTGATCATCACTGTGCCATTGGTTTCAGAGCGCATCAGATCCTGTTTAAACGCCGATTGAGCGAAATTGCGAATCTCTTCATCCGAGTAGCCGGTTAGAAAATGCCAGTTGTCCGTCTTGGCCCCGTGTTCCTTTGCAAAGGCGCGGAGCTTGTCCGGTTTATCGTATGACGGATCGACACTGAACGAGACGATGTCCACCTTGAGCCCCGCTTGGTCCAGTGCCTTTTGAATACGTGCCATGTTGGAAGTCATTGGTGGACAAATGTCCGGACAACGCGTGAAAATCAAGTTGGCTAACCACACTTTTCCCTTCAGCTGCGACAAACCGAAAGCCTGTCCATTCTGATCCGTGTACCGGAATTCCGGCACCCGCCAGTTCAGTTGGGATACATCATTGGACTGGTTGTTGGTATGGGCATTTGAGGTCGATGTGGACGGCTTCGACGGAGCCGCCTGGCCGCATGCCGTTAACACGAGGCACATCAGCAAAATGGCGATCCCCCAACACCCTTTTCTTCTGTTCACCGACATGAGCTACACCGCCCTTCCTCTGTCAATGCCGCACTTCCAACTTTTGTGCATTCATGACGTGAGCCCCGTTGGCCGTCACATGATACATCACCTGATACGCACCCGGTTGATCCAAACGGACAGCGGCCGTATAGACACCGTTTCCGGTTCGCTTGGTCCCGATCATACGGTGAGGCGCCCCGGAACGCACTGTATTCCACACTTCCACCTGCACTCGATCCGCATTGTTTACCGGCTGTTTACCCACTGTCACATGTACGTGAATTTGAACAGGCTCACCGGTTTTGGGCGTGGCAGGTGTAAATGAGAGAGACACTTTCGGCATGGAAAACGAAACGGATGTCTTCTCCGAAGTCGCCCCCTGGTGATGTCGATGTTCATCCGCCCCGGTGCAACCACCAAGAAGTATCGACACACTTAACAACAAGATGGTTAACGCGATTCCGCCCATCTTCCTCATACGTTCACGCTCCTAATTTGAGCATACAACAGTATAACCATACCATATTTTCCCCTTCTATTATCTCCCTTTTGCAAAAACGCCACACAAATGTTGAGAGTGTGAACGGTCATAAAAAAAGCCCCCTCGAAAGGGGCCTGTTGACAAAATCTTGCCGGTTCCCATTCTTTTGATCTGTCCATAGCAACAGCAAGCGTCGCACGGTAGGAATTCAAACCTGCTCCCGAATGAGGAGACCGTCTCAGATCCACATCCGCCACAATCTTTCCGACACGGCCGTACTGTACATGTAATAAAGACCGTAGACGGTACTCAATACCGCTGCCGACCGGGTCAACACATGATGTATCATCCGATTGCGGGACGTCATGACAAAGGGAATGCCTATACATGTAGAAAAGGTAATCATCCCTACCACAGTTCCCATCCCGAAGATCAGGATGTACAGTGCTCCTTCCACGATCGTTTGCACGGTGGTCATCGTCAGCAACACCATCGCCGCACTCCCGGAAAGCCCGTGAACAAATCCGACAAACAGCGACTTTTCATAAGATGCTCGCGGGGAATGCATGGACTGGTACGAACGCATGCCGGTCCATCCCAAGTAAACCAGCATGATCCCCACCACAAACTCCAGCGAAAATGCCCATTTTTCGGAAATCTGACCCTTTAACACAATCAAGAGCATCCCGACGAGGAACAAGGTTGCCGTGTGCCCGATTCCCCAGTAGATCCCGGCCAACGAGGAACGGTACCACCTATTGCTCCGACTCGCAATCGCGGTGACTGCCACGACATGATCCGGCTCGAATGCATGCTTGATCCCCATCAAAAATCCCAACAACAAAGTGGACCATAACCCTTGTACCATCATCCACAATCCTTCTTTCAATATTTTCGTAAAAATGACGTTGTTGTGCCCCACCTGTTTTCCCGCAGGATCCCGCGGCAGAGATCGAAAATCGTTTCCACATCCTGTGTACATTGGGCCAATACACGGAGAGCCAACCCCGGAACCATCAGCATGGACAACCCGATTTTCACTCCGGAGAACGGCTCAAGCAGTCGGTGAATGCGTTCAACAAACCCGGCATCGATTCCTTCCTGAATGGCAATCAACGAACCCAGGTGCGAAAAACCCTCCATATACCCAAGGCCCTGCATATCCCCCCGATCCGGTTCCAACTTCAAATGATCATATAAGACAAGCTGATCCTCCATGTACACGTCCATCCGGGATTTCAGCAAGTCATAGCGAAACCAAGAACCATCCGGAGCCCACCCGGGTGTGAACACCTCGGCACAGACCAACGATGCCCCCTGTTCCATCCGTACGATGGTTCGCTGCATAAAACGCGCATGCGCATATGCAATGACAGGGTCCGGAACATACTCCAAGAAACTACCCTTTTTCAAATTCATCTCTGTTTCCTGCAAAACCGGACAATGAGGGGTCTTGTAAACTTTGGTGGAAGATTGCGTCGTGAGAAGAACTTCCGCTCCCTCTTCCAAAAGTACTTCCATCCGGTATGAATCGCCGTCCAGATATCCACCTCCAGGGTTCATGAGATAAACGCATGCTTGACCGTTCTCGTCCAGATAGACCGGTTTCGTGATTTTGAGCGTTCCTTCGAAATAGGCATCCCGCAACAAGCTTTTTTCTCCCTTTTTGGCGAATGCTGCCCGCAGATAACCCGTCCAGCTTCCCATCAACCCAGTCCCACCAATAGTGCGTTCTTCTTGATCCAATCAATCACTTCATCCAAACCGATATCCTCTTTTAGATTGGTGAATATGAACGGTTTGTTGCCGCGAGCCACCCGGGTATCCTCTGCCATCACCTCGAGACGGGCACCCACAAAAGGAGCAAGGTCGATCTTGTTGATGATGAACAAATCGGATTTGATCATCCCCTGTCCGCCTTTGCGCGGGATTTTCTCTCCCTGGGCCACATCGATGATATAAATGGAGAAATGGACCAGTTCCGGACTGAAGGTAGCAGCCAAATTATCTCCCCCACTCTCCACAAAAATCAAATCCAGATCCGGATGTCTGGACATCAATTCATCAATCGCAGCAAAGTTCATCGAGGCGTCTTCGCGGATGGCCGTGTGTGGACATCCGCCCGTCTCCACCCCGATGATCCGGTCTTCAGGTAGGACGCTGTTTTTGATCAAAAACTCAGCATCTTCTTTGGTATAAATGTCGTTGGTCACCACAGCGATGCTAAATTCTTCATGCATCCTTCTCGTCAATCGCTCCACCAGCATGGTTTTTCCGGCTCCTACCGGACCGCCGATTCCGATGCGGATCGGTTCCATTCGTTTTCCATCCCCCTTTTGTCATGACATGAAGAGGCGTACATGCAAGCGTTCGTGCCGCATTTGCGCAATCTCCAATCCCGGAGAAACGGCACCGAGATCCTCCGGATGCAACAATTGGATTTGTTCCGCCGCTAGGATCAGATGTGGTTGCAACTCGAGCAGGAGACGCTGCCCGTCGGTCTGCCCCAACGGAATGCCGCGTACCCCGTTTTGAACCAGCGTAGCCATGCTTGTATACAAAAACGACAAGACTCCCTCTTCTTTCGGGATTTGCAGATGATAGACGATTATCGCAAACGCCACTGCCGGATGTCCGAATGATTGTTTGGCGCGTATTCTTTCCCGATATTCCGTAAGCAGCGGCAGGGAAAACAGATCGTTCCCCAACCGGATCATCCGCTCCCCCATGCGCCGACCCGCTTCTCGGGATTCCCGTGGCAAGTTTTGCACAGTCATCAACCGATCCAACCGCCAAAGCTCCTCGAACCGGTTTTGATCGATCGCTTCATAGGCAATTCGGCAGGCCAACCCGTCGGCATAAACCAATTGTCTGTCCAAATAGGCCCGCAACCAACGAGCAAACGTCTCCTTATCTTTCACCCGTCCCTCCTGGATGTACGTTTCCAACCCGAAAGAGTGGGAAAAAGCGCCCGAAGGAAAGTTGGAATCGCAAAACTGCAACAAGGACAACAGACGATTACCCATGATGGTGGCCGACATGCCGAAACGCCTGCCTTACTTTTCTCTTCGCTCTTTCATACGGAATGTCCAATTGTTGCAGCAACTCCTCCACCAAACGGTCATATTGAACCAGCATTTCATCCCCTTCAAATTGGGCCGGCAGATGGCGATTGCCCAGTTGGTGGGCGATTTCCCCCATCTGCTTCAGATTGCGGGGGCGGATGACCAGCAAATCGTCTTCCAACACACTCACCACGATCGCTGTCCGTTTATCCAGATACAAAATATCGCCGTCGGTCAACGCTTTCGCTTCCTTCAAACGGACACCGATTTCCCTGCCGTGGTCCGTGATCACCCGCTGAATACGCTTGACCAGGTCGTCACTTGGCATATACACATATTCCACCTGCCGGTTTCCAATATCGTTCCGACTCACATTTCCCACGATTCGCTCAATAATCAATCCTCTTCCCCCTAAAACAAGAAATATCGCTGTGCCATCGGTACCACATCCACCGGATCGCAGGTGATGAGCTCACCGTTCACTCTCACTTCATAGGTTTGCGGGTCCACCTCAATGTGCGGTGTCTCCGAATTAAACACCATGTCTTTTTTGGTCAATTGACGGGTCCCTCGGACAGGTTTGATCCGTTTTTTCAGGCCCAGTTTTTCATGAACCCCCCGTTCGAACGCCGCTTGCGACAAAAAAGTGATCGAGGTGGCATGCTTCGCTTTCCCGAATGACGCAAACATCGGCCGGTACACTACCGGTTGCGGTGTCGGGATGGATGCGTTGGGATCTCCCATCAGACTGTGAACGATCATCCCGCCTTTGATGACCATCTCCGGCTTTACGCCGAAAAATGCCGAGTCCCATATTACCAGATCCGCCATTTTCCCCACTTCCACCGAGCCGACTTCGTCGGCAATGCCGTGGGTGATGGCCGGATTGATCGTGTATTTGGCGATATAACGTTTCACACGGTAATTGTCGCCAACACCTGTGTCTTGTGGCAGCTTTCCTCTCTGTTTTTTCATTTTGTCCGCCGTTTGCCAGGTTCGGGTGATCACTTCCCCGACACGCCCCATGGCTTGGGAATCAGAGCTGATCATGCTGAATACACCCAGATCGTGCAGGATGTCTTCAGCCGCAATCGTCTCCTTGCGGATGCGCGAATCGGCAAAAGCGATATCCTCCGGGACTTCGGGGTCGAGATGATGACACACCATCAACATGTCCAGATGCTCGTCCAGCGTATTTTTCGTAAACGGACGGGTCGGATTAGTGGACGACGGCAAGATGTGGGGATAGCCGGCCACCTTGATGATATCGGGAGCATGTCCGCCTCCCGCCCCTTCGGTGTGGTAGGTGTGAATGACCCGACCATCGATCGCCGCCAACGTATCCTCCACAAACCCGCCCTCATTCAACGTATCCGTGTGAATGGCCACCTGTACGTCATACTGATCGGCCACCCGAAGACAATGATCGATGGCAGAAGCAGTCGTTCCCCAATCTTCATGAAGTTTGAGTCCGACCGCTCCGGCGAGGATCTGCTCCACCAATGGTGCCTCCGCCGATGCGTTTCCTTTACCCAGGAATCCCAGATTGATCGGGAATGCCTCAGCCGCCTCCAACATCCGATGGATGTTCCACTCCCCCGGTGTGCATGTGGTGGCATTGGTCCCCGTGGCGGGGCCGGTTCCTCCTCCGATCATCGTTGTCACACCTGAGGCGAGCGCCGTTTCGATCTGCTGCGGACAAATATAATGGATATGGGTATCCACTCCTCCCGCCGTCACAATCATCCCTTCGGCGGCAATAATCTCTGTTGCTGCCCCGATGACGATGTCCACTCCATCCATCAACAAGGGGTTTCCGCTTTTGCCGATCCCCGCAATCCGTCCGTCACGAATCCCGATATCCGCTTTATAGATACCGGTATAATCGACGATTATCGCATTGGTAATGACCACATCCATCGCCCCATTAGCACGGGTGACCAACGGATGTTGCCCTATCCCGTCGCGGATCACCTTGCCCCCGCCGAATTTGACTTCATCGCCATAGATGGTATGATCTTTTTCAATTTCGATAAACAAATCCGTATCAGCTAAGCGGATGGCATCCCCGGTTGTCGGGCCGAACATGTCTGCATACTGCTTTCTCGACATCCGAAAACTCATCGTTGGATTCCCTTTCTTTTTCAGATAGAGTACAGCCTGATTAGCTATATCGCACGAGGGCATGTATGAAAAAACGCCCTGGATCTAGCGCTTGGACCTGTCAAGCGGTCCGTTGGTTCGGTTGTTCAAACCGTACACTTCCCGAGTACCGGAAAACGGGACAAGCTCCACTTCTTTGGCGTCCCCGGGTTCGAAACGTACCGCTGTCCCCGCCGGGATGTTCAGATGCATGCCGAACGCTTGCTCACGGTCAAATTCCAGTGCACGATTCACTTCGTAGAAATGAAAATGGGAACCAATCTGCACAGGACGGTCTCCTCTGTTAAGCACCGATATTTTCACCGCTCGTTTCCCTTGATTGCAGATGATATCATCCTTTTTCAGCACCCATTCACCCGGAATCAAAGCACTGTCACCGCCCCTATCTCAAAATTGCGCACATTGCTTTCTCGGTCAGCTATACTCGCTCCCTGCAAAAAGCAGATCAAGGCTGCTTTGAACCAGAGGGCGCAGACACGGGCAAAATGACAACTTTACCTAATTGGATCATGCACGGTTACCAGCTTTGTTCCGTCGGGAAACGTGGCCTCCACTTGAATTTCCCGAATCATTTCGGGTACGCCCTCCATCACGTCTTCCCGCGTCAAAATGTTTGCTCCCTCGCTCATCAACTCCGCCACGGATTTTCCATCCCGCGCTCCTTCCATAATCTCGTATGTAATCAATGCGACCGCTTCCGGATAATTCAGTTTCAACCCACGTTCTTTCCGTCTTCTCGCCAGGTCGGCCGCAATCACGATCAACAATTTTTCCTGTTCACGTAATGTCAGCTTCATCCAACGGCCTCCTTCAAAATGGATTATTGTCAACAAAACTTACATATGATAATGTAAATATACCAAATATATCATGAAGGAGGCAACTATATTGACACCAATTGTAGGGTATCTTGTTCTATTGGTGTTTGGCGTCGGATTTACCGTTATCACCGCTGTTTTGCACCGCATGGATTTGAAACGTCACGGAAATGAAATGACGGCGGAGCGTTTCAATACCGCCGGCAGAAGTGTGGGTGTCGGACTGGCCAGTGCCTCCATCGTGGCTGCTTGGACCTGGGCGGCCACCATCATGATGTCGTCTTCAACGGGTTACCAGTACGGGATCAGTGGACCTTACTGGTATGCAGCAGGAGCCACGATTCAAATTTTATTATTCGCAATTATTGCAATACATTTAAAACGGAAGGCGCCACAGGCCCATACGTTCTTGGAATTTATCGCCCAACGATTTGACAAAAAAAATCATCGGCTGATGCTGGGATTTGCATTGATGACCAACATCATTGTCACATCGATGATCATTCTTGGCGGAGCCATTACATTGAACCAATTGACGGGGATGAACCTGTACCTGGCCGCTTTTCTGATCCCCCTGAGCTTTACGATCTATACGATGATCGGCGGGCTGAAAGCCTCGTTCATCGCAGACTACTTGCACACGGTCATTTTATTTATCGTGTTGGCCGTGTTGGGCGCAGCGATCTATACCAAGTTCGGAATCACCCCCATATACGAGGGATTGCGTCATTTACCGGAATCAAAGCAGATGCTGACCATGGCTTCTATCCCCGGACTGATGTTCGGCATAATCAACATCGTCGGAAACTTCGGCACTGTTTTTGTCGACCAGGCTTACTGGCAAAGGGCAATTGCCAGCACTGATCAAGCCGCTTCCAAGGCATTCATTTACGGAGGTCTCGCCTGGTTTTCCATTCCATTCGCCGTCGCCACCATTCTGGGGGTCAGCGCGGCCGGACTGGGGATCGACGTGCCCACACCGGATTCCGTGGCTCCCATCATGGCTTCCCATGCATTGGGCACGGTCGGTTCCATCCTGTTCCTCATTATGTTGTTCATGGCCGTCACGTCGGCGGGATCGGCGGAACTCACCGCAGTGACCAATATTCTGGTGACGGATGTTTACCGCCATTCCATCAACCCCGACGCGGACAGTGAAACCCTGCTCCGGGTTTCCCGTTGGATCACGCTCGGTTTCGGAATTGCAATGGGCATCTTTTCCATTTTGCTCTTTTATCTGGGCATCAGTTTGGGATTTGTGTACATGGCGATGGGGATCTTCGTCAGTTCGGCGGTCATTCCGGTTGCACTCGGTTTGATGTGGAAACGGACAACCAATGAAGGGGCTTTTTACGGCACGTTGCTCGGTATGATCGGGGGGATTCTGATTTGGATCTTCTCCGCATATCAACTCACCGGTCATATTAATGTGAATTCCCTGGGCCAACTGTATCCCATGCTTTTTGGGAACCTCGCTGTTTTCATCATCAGCGGCATCATCACCATCGGTCACAGCTTGACGTCATCCACCGAATTCCCGTTCGAATCGTTGAAAGGCAAATTTAAGAGCTTTGACGAAGTAACGGAAAGGGAGGAGACGGCATGAAAGATCAACGGTTGGCGAATGAAACCCGATTGTATACTCGATGGGCGACCGGTTTGACTTTGGTATTGATCGTGATTTGGCCGGGCATCATGTTTGCGACCGGCTTCGTCTACAGCTTGACGTATTTCAAAGCGTGGGTGGTGTTGGCGTTCGGCTGGATGCTCACCGCCGCCGTCTTTATCACGATCCGCCCTTTGATCGAATTGTACAGGGAATACAAAAGGTGAGCATACCAGCCACCTTGGATCAGTACAAAGAAGCCTCATATCCTGGGCGGGGAACCTATTTCAAACACCCTTCACGTGGATTTTGAGTGCTTTCGCGATATTGGTTCCCATATACCATACCATTTGTGTCCTCCCCCCGAATGGGAAGCTGATCACCGTTCGGGGGCATATTTTTCATCAATCGCTTTCACCCTCAGTATCCTTCAAATATTCTTCCAAAATCCTTCTGGCATAATCGTCTTTTGGAATGAGCCCAAGATTTGTATTCCCAAATTATCCTTCTATCATAATGATCCGTTTTGGATAAATCCTCGTAACCATATTCGACATGAAACTTACCAGAATGATCAAAGACCATCGTGAACGTGGTCCACGGCTCATGACCACTTTGTTGAAACTCTTTCCACAAGTTTTTAATCTGCTCATAGAATTGATCCACCCATTTTTCGAACTCTTCCTCGTCCACTTGGAACAACTCGGGAATATCAAAAATTTGCACGGGTTCTTCATTTGCCGTCGGATAATGGTAAAAATAGTTACTTTGTACACCATCCATTCGTTCTGCATATACTTATACCTTCGTCCATTCCTCCAGGATCATTTCCATCACCGTTTGGGCGATTGATTGATACATACTGTCCAGTTTTGCATGATCTCATCCGATTCACCCCCGCAACATTTCCAAATTGAGCGCCCATCCACGTCACCTATCTTATACTCTAGTTCCATCTTGTTGTGAATCTCCTGTATGCTTCGATTCTTATGAATGGGGTCAGCATAAAAAGAGACCCCGCACGAACCGAACGGGGTCCATATTGTCTTCTCACGCTTTCCATGCTTGTGGATGATCGTCACTCACCCAATCAGCGGCTTTGGCGTTGGACATCACTTGTTCCACATCTTTGCAGCCCGGAATGACACAGGTCACTGCCGGATGTTTCAGGCACCATGCAAGTGCCCACTGTGCCATCTCCACCCCTTCGGGCACTTCCTTGCGCCGAATCTCCTCCACCATTTGGAGTTTTTTCGTCAGCTCTACTTTTTGCAACCGGTTTCGAACATCATTTTGCTGAAATACCACACCCGGTCGATATTTACCGCTCAAAAGCCCGCTGGCCAGCGGCACCCGTGCAAGTACTCCGAGATCTTGCCGTTGGCAGGAAGGAAATACCTGTTCTTCCGGTTTTCTGTCCAAGCGGTTGTAGACCACTTGAATGACATCCGCCTTGACCTTCGTTGCCGATTCAGTCTGATGAAGATTGTCATTGTCGCCGATCGAGATGCCCAAGTGGCGGATTTTTCCCGCTTGCACCTGTTTGTCCAGCATCGTCCACAGATCGTCCTGATCAAATGACGCATCGCTGCCCGAATGAAATTGGTAAATATCAATATAATCCGTCCGAAGCGCCCGCAGGGAGTCTTCCAGTTGTTTCTGCACTTCCTCCGGCGACCAATGATTGGTCCGGTTCATATGACCATGGAACTGATGACCGAATTTGGTCGCTATAATCCAATCCTGTCTTTCCCGTTGGATCGATTTCCCGATGAAAGATTCCGACAAATGATCACCGTAGCATTCAGCCGTGTCGATCAGGTTGATCCCCATTTCTTTCGCCGTGCCCAAAATCCGGTCGACTTCATCCTGGGTATACGACTTACCCCACTCACCACCGAATTGCCAAGTCCCTACACCAACAACTGACACTTTCAATTCCGTTTTTCCCAGTCTGCGGTACTTCATCTCAATCACTCCTCGTGCGGCTACTTGACCTTTCAGCTCCGAAAAAACGATTATTCGGAACATTTTTCAATAATATTAAGCAAAACCCAGATATTACTGGGTTTTGCTTCGTTCACCACATCCTGCACATTTCCCGTCAACTGTGGTCCTTGACGGTTCGTTTCTCCTCCAACGCCGGTACCAATTCATGTGCCACCCGCCAAATGTCGCCCGCTCCCATCGTCATCACGACATCGCCAGGGCGCGCATGTTCGAGAAGGTACTGTTTCACTTCCTCTTTGGTATCGAAATACCGTACATTGTGATTGCTATTTTGCCGGATCAACTCTGCCAACCGCTCCGCGGTGACGCCATCGATCGGCTTTTCGCCCGGCGGAGCGTAAATGCGATTGATGATCACTTCGTCCGCTTCGCCGAATGCGCGGCTGAATTCATCCATCAACAGATGTGTGCGGGAATAGCGCTGAGGCTGGAATACCACCACAATCCGCCGGTTCAGTGCCCGAGTAGCCTCGATGGTTGCCCGGATTTCCGTCGGATGGTGTGCATAATCATCCACAACCAAAATGTCGTCCACTTCCCCGATCACCTGAAAACGCCGTTTGGCCCCGCTGAATTGCGCGATCGCCCGGGCAGTTTCTTCAAAAGGAACGCCCGCATGCATGCATGCGATGATGGCAGCCATCGCGTTGGCCACATTATGACGACCGGGAACGTTCAGTTTCACTTCTCCGAGCGGGGTGTCCCCTTTTTTCATGGTAAACGTGATCTGACGTAGATGCTGACGGATCCCTTCCGCCGTATAATCGGCCGGTTGGTCTAATGCATACGTCACCACACGGACGTCTAAATCCTTCACCATCTCGCGCAGGTGCGGGTCATCCATGCACAATACGGCCAGTCCGCCCGGCTTCACTTGGCTCAAAAATTGGCGGTACGCCCGTTTCAGATTGTCAAATTGTCCGTCGTAGTTTTCCAGATGATCCGGTTCGATGTTGGTGACCACAGCTACTTCCGGGTAATATTCCAAGAACGTACCATCGCTCTCGTCCGCTTCGGCGACGACAAAATCGCTTTTGCCAGCCTTGGCGTTACTACCGAGCCCAACCACTTCCCCGCCGATGACGAACGAGGGATCGACACCACAAATCTCCAACGTTTGCGCGATCATGGACGAGGTGGTCGTTTTCCCGTGTGCGCCGGCCACGGCAACCCCCTTTTTGTCGTTGAGCAGACGGGCCAGCATTTGGGAACGGTGCAATACCGGGATACCTTTCTCTTTTGCGGCTTGCAGCTCCACATTGTCCATCGCGATACTGGAGGAGTAAACAACTACGTCCGGCTCCCCAACCTGTGCGGCATCATGACCGATATGGACGACGGCACCCCGTTGAACCAGATTTTCCGCCAATTTGTTCATGGCGACATCCGATCCGGTCACTTTGACCCCCTGATCCAACAACACACGGGCGATCGCGCTCATGCCGTATCCGCCGATCCCGATAAAATGGACGTGTTTGGTCTCGTTCATCCTACCCACCAACCTTTATCCTTGATTTTCCCCTGATACCACATGCTTGCGAATGTCGGACACGAGGAACAGTGATCCCGTCACCATGATGAGATCATTCGCGGACGCCCGTTGTCGCAGGTGGTCCAGTCCTTCCTCCGGCGTTTCGGCCGTTTCTACCTCCGCGGAAGTAAGTGACCGTACCAACCCAGCGAGCCGTTCCGCTTTCATCGCTCGAGGGTGATCCGCCTGTGTGACGACGATATGTTCAGCCAGCGGCACCAACGGTTTCAGCACCCGCTCCACCTCTTTGTCTTCCATCACAGAGAGCAACAAGTGCAATCGCCGGTATGTCACTTGCTCAGACAGAAACGCCGCCAACGCTTCTGCGCCTTCCGGATTGTGTGCGCCGTCCAGCCAGATTGACGGATCATCCGCCACTTTTTCCAATCGCCCAGGCCATTGCACCTTGGAAAATCCGGCCAACACGTCTTCGTCTTCCAATACTGTGGCGTAAAACTGGCGCAACACTTCCAGTGTCATCATCGCCGTGGCTGCATTTTTCACCTGGTGTTGTCCCACCAGCGGAATGGTGATCTCTTCCACCGTCCGATACATATTGCGGAATCGCAAACGCTGATGTGACGGCGTCGATTCGATGGTTTCCGCTTCATAATCCCGACCGATCAGATACAGGGAGCTTCGACCTGCTTCTGCCTTTTCTATGATCACCCGCACGGCGGTCTCTTCCTCACAACCGCACACCACAGGTACACCCGGTTTGATGATACCGGCTTTTTCCTCTGCGATTTGAGATAATGAATCCCCTAATAAATGTATGTGATCATGCCCGACATTGGTGATGACTGATACCAACGGATAAACCACGTTGGTCGCATCCCATCTGCCTCCAAGCCCCGTCTCCCACACGATAAACCAAGGCAGGGCTTCTTTGGCGAAATAACAAATCGCCAGCAACGTCCAAAATTCAAACGGCGAAGGTTGTCCGACGCCGGATTGGATCATCTCCTCGACAACGGGTTTCAGCTCGTTGGCCCAGCGCACGAACGATTCCTCCGGGATGTTTTCTCCGTCAAAACGAATGCGCTCGCTCCAATGCATCAGATAAGGAGACGTAAACATCCCCACCGGATAACCGGCCTGCTCAAGTACCTTGGCGATCATCGCCGCCGTCGATCCTTTGCCGTTGGTCCCGGCGATATGGATCCATTTCATCCGGCGTTCCGGATGCCCTAACCGGTCCAGTGCCCATTCCATCCGGTCCAGTCCTGGTTGAATCGCTTGCACGCACGTTTCATCCATCCAACGAAACACGTCTTCAGCGGTGACAAACCGTTGATCCATCCTGACCGTTCCCTTCCGTCGACAACTCTAGAGTTAGGAGTGAAAGGGCAGGGGGAGTCCTACCCTTTCAACTCATTCAACCGTGCCAATACCTTTTCGCGTTTTTCGCGATACTCTTCCCCTTTACGCCGCTCTTCCTCCACAACGTGCTTCGGTGCCTTGGTCACAAACCCCTGGTTGGACAATTTTTTCTCCACCCGTGCCACTTCGGCGTCCAGCTTTTTCAGCTCCGCTTCCAGCCGGGCGATCGTCTGGTCGATATCGATCAAGCCCGCCAACGGCACGAACACCTCCGCACCGGTGACAACCGCGGTCATCGCTTTGTCCGGGCGGGTGACGTCTTCCCCGACCGTGACCCGTTCCGCACCGCATAGCCGGCGAATGGCCGCTTCGTTTTGCTGGATGGCGGACAATACCTCGGCATCGGCGCGGATCAGGAGTTCCACTTGCTGTTTGACCGGCACTTCCATCTCCGCCCGGATGTTGCGCACCGAACGGATGATTTCGATTAGCACCTGCATATCCCGCACCGCTGCCGGCGCTTCCCACTCTGCAGACGGTTTCGGCCACTCGGCCACCGTGATGCTCCGGCCAGCCGTCGGCAGGTGCTGCCAGATCTCCTCCGTCACAAACGGCATAAACGGATGCAGCAGGCGCAACGATTGATCCAACACATACGCCAGAACGGAACGTGTCACCCGTTTGGCTTCTTCGTCTTCTCCGTACAACGGGAGTTTGGCAAACTCGATGTACCAGTCGCACAACTCGTCCCAGATAAAATTGTAAAGGACACGCCCCACTTCGCCAAACTCATAACGTTCCAACAGGCGGGTCGCTTCGGCCACCGTTTCATTCAGCCGGTGTAAAATCCAGCGATCCGCCGTGGAGAACGGGCCGGTCAACTTCAATTCCTCTGAAGAAACGCCGTCCAGATGCATCAGAGCAAACCGGGACGCGTTCCAGATCTTGTTGGCAAAGTTCCGCGCCGCTTCCACACGCTCCCAACGGAAGCGTTGGTCGTTGCCAGGCGTACAGCCGGTGGCCAGCATAAACCGCATTGCATCGGCGCCGTACTTGTCGATCACTTCCATCGGATCGACACCGTTACCGAGTGACTTGGACATTTTACGCCCTTCGGCATCCCGCACAAGACCAGTGATCAGCACATCGCGGAACGGCTTTTGTCCCGTAAATTCCAACGCGGTAAAGATCATGCGGGCCACCCAGAAGTAAATGATGTCATACCCGGTGACCAATACGTTCGTCGGGAAATAGCGCTTCAAGTCTTCGGTCTCGTCCGGCCATCCCAATGTGGAGAACGGCCACAGCCCTGAGCTGAACCAGGTATCCAGCACATCCGGATCCTGCTCCAGATTCCGGCTGCCGCATTTTGGACAGGTTTCCGGCTCTTCGCGAGCCACGGTCATTTCGCCGCAGTCACCGCAATACCAAGCCGGGATGCGGTGACCCCACCACAATTGCCGCGAGATGCACCAGTCGCGCACATTTTCAATCCAGTGCAGATAAATTTTTTCAAACCGCTCCGGCACGAACCGTACTCCTTGACCCGATCGAGTTTGTTCGATAGCCCGTTCAGCAAGCGGCTTCATCCGCACAAACCATTGCGTGGACAGATACGGCTCCACCACCGCGCCGGAACGTTCGCTGTGCCCGACGGAATGCACATGTTCTTCGATATGAACGAGCACACCCTGTTCCTGCAAATCCTGAACGATGCGCTTCCGGCATTCGAACCGGTCCAAACCTTGGTAGGGTCCTGCATTTTCGTTCATCTTGCCCGTCTCGTCCATCACCAACACCTGCGGCAAGTTGTGACGCTGCCCGATCTCGAAATCGTTGGGATCGTGTGCTGGTGTGATTTTCACGGCACCGGAGCCGAATGACGGATCGACATATTCATCGGCGATGATCGGGATTTCCCGACCGATAATGGGCAGGATCACTGTTTTTCCGATCAGGTGCTGGTACCGTTCATCTTCCGGGTGAACTGCTACGGCCGTATCACCCAGCATCGTCTCCGGACGTGTCGTGGCCACTTGGATGTACCCAGTACCGTCTTTGAGCGGGTACCGCATGTGATACAGCGCACCCTTCACTTCTTTATGGATCACTTCGATGTCCGAGAGCGCGGTGCGCGCGACCGGGTCCCAGTTGATGATGTATTTACCTCGATAGATCAACCCTTTTTCATACAAACGCACAAAAACTTCCCGCACCGCACGGGATAACCCTTCATCCAGGGTGAAACGCTCACGTGAATAGTCCAGCGACAATCCCATCTTCCGCCATTGATCGCGGATGATCTGCGCATAGTGTTGTTTCCATTCCCACACTTTCTCCAGGAATTTCTCCCGGCCCAGATCGTGCCGGCTGATGCCTTCCTCCCGGAGTTTGGCTTCCACCCGGGCCTGGGTGGCGATCCCCGCATGGTCCATGCCGGGCAACCACAGCGCGTCATAGCCCTGCATGCGTTTGAAGCGAATCAATATGTCCTGCAGCGTATTGTTGAGCGCGTGCCCGATGTGCAGATTCCCCGTGACGTTGGGCGGGGGGATCACGATGGTAAACGGCTGTTTGTCCGAATGAGCGTCGGCTTGGAAAAAGCCGCCCTCCAACCAGTAATCGTACCATTTTTCCTCCGCGGCCTTGGGATCATAGGCCGGCGGCAATGATGCTTTTGGTTGATCGGCCATGCTCTAACCTCCTTACTTACCAAAACAAAATAACTCCTTCCATCGCAAAGGACGGAAGGAGTTGTTTCCGCGGTACCACCTTTGTTCGCCCGTTTTTGGAAACGGGCGCCCTCAACTCCCGTAACGCGGGAAAACGGTTCGGCCTACTGCCGGTCGGGTTCAGCCGAACAGCTCCAGGGGGACGTTCACCGGCTCCGCCTTGGGAAACCTTCCAGCCTCAGGGTTTCCCTCTCTTGAAGGCGAACAACCGACTACTCTTCCCTGTCATCGCCGCTTGGTTTCAGTTGTGAATCATCTGTCTCGTCATCTTATTCTACAATGCCCGGTACGGACACGTCAAATCCGTACAATTAATATCCCCGAACACGAAGGTTCGGGGGCTTAGAATGAATCCATAAAAAAGACAAGTCCAAATGCAATCTTACCGAACCATGCCAAACGCCCGCTCGACACTTTCCATCATCAGACTGGGATTGGCAAGAAACGCCAGCAACAACACCGTGCACAACAGCATCACGCTGAGAAAGAGGATAAACAATACCCCGCGATAGGCACTTTTGACCATTGACTTGACCACGCTCAATCCGAAAACCCCCTTTGGTCCCTGACGACGATATTCTCTCTTATATTTTGTTCTTTTCCGCCTGTATTGTCCAGCCATGAAAACAAAAACGGGCGAAAAAGAAATGCCCGCGGGGACACTTTCTGCATATGATTTGACTTAAGGAAACTTTTTTTGTGTGAGGAAACATATTTATCTCCATGCCAATCTATTTTGAAAGCAGGGAAATCCATGTTTCGCGTATGTCTTTGGATACTGGCATTGGCGTTGCCCATCAAAGCATGCGAGATGTGTTTGCAAAAATGCCTGCGACGACAACACCATCGATGAGGGGGAAACATAAATACACACAATCCTGTTGATTGTGGAAAATCGGATTTTCCTATCTGAGGATCCATTTTAAATCGATGCCATTTTCATGGGGGCTCATGATCCAAACTTAACAAGTTCCATGCCTTTTTCGTTACATCGGGGACGGCTTCATGGTATTCATGAATCGCGGATAAATCCATTGTCAATTCAACACAACCAAAGGTCGTTTCCACCCGATCCGCTGCAGCTTCGAGTACTTCCACCGTCGCACTAACAATCAGGGCGGTCGGTCACGAAAATGGAAATACGGGTACGATTGTACCCGTATAGACTACTGACTGATGATTGTGTGCTATCTTTTTTGGGATCGAATGCGGACGGCTTCGGTTTTTCGTGTTTTGCTCCCGCTACCCTTTTTACTCAGCCAAAGCGAACGGATCAGCGACTGCAACCATCTGAGATGGGTGATCTCCTCTTCCCAGCGGCGAATCGCAATCGTCTCCTCAATCCGGTCCGGCATCTCATAATATCGGGTAAGCAATCGAAGTGGCCGCTCGGGATACGCCAAATAGAGGGCCAGCAGCTTTTTTTCCTTGCCGCTCAGCTTCCATCCCTCTTCATAACGGGCGAGGTAAAATTGTGGCTCTTTCTCATGATCCAATTGCTGGGAAAAACGACGGAAAAAGGCACCCAGATCGCGAACCGGACTGTCGACAGCGGCATGGTCCCAGTCGATCCACACCCACCCGTCTTCTTTTTTCAACAGGTTGCTGGGGTGGATCCGACCGTGACACAAAGTATATCTCGGTGCGATCCCCTTATCCGACTGCACAAATTTTTCCATCCCCTTCACTGCAAAACGAAGCGCCTGATCCACATATTCCGCATCAGCCGCAAAAGCATGATCAAATGGGGAACGAAACGTTCGGCTCTCTATCACTTCACGGTATTCGGCCAATTTCCCCAACTTGTCCTTCCATCCCTGCAAGCGTTCGACATTAACGCTCTGTTTCCGCTCCGATTGTTTCCCAACAACCGGGAACGCAGAGCGGTGAACATGAGCCAACATGGTCGGCAATCCCTCGATGGGGATCGTTTCCCGCAGGCCGGGGTCATTTTCCACCCACGGAGTGGCGTACCAAACCGCGTCTTCCGTCTGGACGTAAGCTTCCCCATCGGATGTCTTTAACCATGGCAGAAATATCTCCTGGCTTTTGGATTGAACGGCCTCCATCACTTTGTGCAACCAAGTAAGTTGTTCGGCAGAACAAGACGATTTTTTTAATGCAAATGCGCCATCCGCCGTCTGGATGCGCAATATCCCACTGACGGGTCGCACTTGCAGGGGAACCCATCCGTACCGCTCAAACACTTGTTCCAATACGGCCCGTTCTTCAGGCAATTGAATGGCCACACGCCTCCCCCCTCTCCAAATAAAATCAGCCACTGCCGCAAAAACGCGGCAGTAGCTCCATTATCTCTTTTGATCGTCACGACTCGTTCAACCGAATTTTTTGCGGAATGTGGATGATTTGACCCTCTTTCAATTCTTCACCCTCCAAGTGATTCAAACGGACCAACTGGCTGGCCAACACATCGTACTTTTCGGCGATGGAGTCGATAGAGTCTTCTTTTTGTGCGATCACCATTTTGATTTTGACAAATTGCTCTTCCTCTTCACCGATCAACCACTTGGCCCATTCCAACTGCGTAGCAGATTTTTCCTGATTTTGCTCCTGTTCGCTTAATGCCTCTCCATGTGTTTCCACTTCATCAGCGGATTCCGTTGATTGCTCTTCCTCCTGGTCTTTGAACAACTGCACACTTTTCGGCCATTGCGGTTCTTCCTGATTTGTTTTCCATCCTGTATCGGAAGCAAAATCGAGAGGGGTTTCCGTCGGCCACGTCGGTGGATGCTCCGGTTTTCCCAACAGGCGATCTTGAAACCGGAAGGATGACGGGTGTTGCTCTTTTTGGCGTTGGAAACCGATTTTCATGTCCTGCCTGCCGAATGCCGGTTTCTCGTCTTCCGATTCGTGCTTATCTTGATCTTCCTCGACATCCTCCGGCTCGTAGGGTTGCAGTTTGGCCGTTGGGTCGTCCGCATCCCATTCCGGCTCTCGTTTTTCCCCGTCAGACGCGTGGGGCGTATCCGTCTCCTCTTCAGGTTCACCGATGGATCGGATCGAGGCATCCTCCGCATGTGAACGGGTACCCCAACCATATTGGCTGTCCGGATCACGATAAGCCGGGCGCGCATCATGGGGGTGAGCCATATGTTCAAACTGATACGCAGGTGGTTGGGACGAGATGGTTTCGTACGATTCCACCACCTCCTCCGGAGAGGATGGGGTATAACCAGAGAATGTGGGACTGTCTTCAGATGTTTCCTCCTCCGTCTTCTCATCCCGTGACGGTTCAGGAATAAACCCGTCAATCGCCAGTACTGCTTCAATTTGCAGTTCAAACGGTGACAACACATGATAATCGAACGATTCCACCTCGGCGGAGATGTGGTCCTGTGCTGCGCGGTTGGCGGGCAATGTGATCTCGACAGGGATGACGTATGCCAGTTCCTCCGTCTCCTCCTCCCCCTCGCCCTCCGCTCGTCCCTGCTCAGTTTCCCCGGATAATTCCGCTTGCTCTGCCGCTTGTTCCCCGTCGGACACCATCCAGTCATCTCCCCTGTAACGACCGTTCAAACGGAGGTATCCGCGGATTTTCAAGTGGGACCCTTGGTCTTCAATCTCCACGTCGGGCGTCAAATCAAGTTCCAACAAATCGCCGATCCCGGGTTGTTGGGGATGGAGCCGAACTTTCTCTAAGATGTCAAACCTCAGTTGACTGTATTGACCGTCCGCCATACTCTCCCTCCTTACATAGGCAAATACTGCCCGAAACCCGCCGCGACCAACGGCGCATGTGATCTTTTCCGGGCGAAACCACAGATTTTCGACGGTACTGTATCTATATGCGCCCAGGCAGTGGATATAACCGAGTCGAAGACTAGGGAAACCCTAAGCTGGGGTTCTCCCCGGGCTGAGACTGCTGAAAAAGTGGTCTACTAAGCGATCTCGGGTGAGCCGTTTTCCCTCTCGGTCCTGCAACGCTTGCGCTCAAAGGTCGCTCGTGGGTGAGCGTTCTGAATTTGCCGTTGAGTACAGAGTGGAGACTGGAAATCGGAACCCGTAGACTTTGTCAACAACCTGAGCCAGGGTTTCCCAGCATTCAGAGAACGCTGTATGAGGATATGGCAGTGGTCGTAACTTATGCCACGACTTACGGGCCCGCTTAATAACAAAAGGTGAATCTATATGAAAAATGGTTGGAGATTACCAGCGAGGAGGCACAGAGGGATGTGTAACAAACCTTGTCCATTGGAGCAGGAAAAGCATCCCATGCGATGAGTACTTTTCACTTCTGGAAACGACTGATGTTGTTCACGATGTGGGGGACCGACAGCCTTCTGAGGTTTTCCTACAATAGTGTTTCTGGTTAGAGGATGGACACCTGCGATGCAGACGAAGGAGTAGCTTACGATGGGCGGAAGAATGTTTGGAATCCGCCTTATGTAAATGCTAATTTTCAAGGTGATACCCGTGCATAAAAGGCGTTTGTACGGTGGGGTGATTGTCATCAGTCACCTTGACACTCCACATGGCTAAAGCCGTGGGATTCTTGAGGTGGTTAACGCCCTCAGTCCATTTCTGTTTCGGGCAACCCTCAAGCTAGGGCTGTGTCATCAGCCCATCCCACCCGGTTAGCACGTACCCGGATGGGCGGCACACCTGTTACCAGTGTGCTAGGCTACTAACCCTGAAATGGCTTTGGC
>NZ_JANRHH010000007.1 GCF_030433435.1 Polycladomyces subterraneus | reverse complement strand
CTACACTATTTCCATTCGTGCTCCTTCGTCCAGCTCTGACACCTCTCCGCTTTGCCTATAGAGGAGAAAATCCTGCCTGGCAGCGTCCTACTCTCCCAGGGGCTCCCGCCCCAAGTACCATCGGCGCTGGAGGGCTTAACTTCCGTGTTCGGAATGGGAACGGGTGGTTCCCCTCCGCTATCACCACCAGACAGGATATATGGTGTTTGGTTACACCTTCAAAATTGGTTACGGGATCATCCAGCATTCACTCTGCGAGTGAGGAGAAGCCCTCGACCGATTCGTATCCGTCAGCTCAACGCATTACTGCGCTTACACCTCGGACCGATCTACCTCGTCATCTTCAAGGGGTCTTACTCCCACTAGGGGATGGGAAATCTCATCTTGAGGAGGGCTTCGCGCTTAGATGCTTTCAGCGCTTATCCCGTCCGCACTTGGCTACCCAGCGATGCATCTGGCGACACAACTGGTACACCAGCGGTGCGTCCATCCCGGTCCTCTCGTACTAAGGACAGCTCCTCTCAGATTTCCTACGCCCGCGGCAGATAGGGACCGAACTGTCTCACGACGTTCTGAACCCAGCTCGCGTACCGCTTTAATGGGCGAACAGCCCAACCCTTGGGACCGACTTCAGCCCCAGGATGCGATGAGCCGACATCGAGGTGCCAAACCTCCCCGTCGATGTGGACTCTTGGGGGAGATTAGCCTGTTATCCCCGGGGTAGCTTTTATCCGTTGAGCGATGGCCCTTCCACTCGGAACCACCGGATCACTAAGCCCGACTTTCGTCCCTGCTCGACTTGTAGGTCTCGCAGTCAAGCTCCCTTCTGCCTTTACACTCTTAGGCGCGATTTCCAACCGCGCTGAGGGAACCTTTGGGCGCCTCCGTTACCTTTTAGGAGGCGACCGCCCCAGTCAAACTGCCCACCTGACACGGTCCTCCAGCCGGATCACGGCTGCGAGTTAGAACCCCGGTACAGCCAGAGTGGTATCCCACCGGCGCCTCCACCGAAGCTGGCGCTCCGGCTTCTCAGGCTCCCACCTATCCTGTACAAGCTGTACCTAGATTCAATATCAGGCTGCAGTAAAGCTCCACGGGGTCTTTCCGTCTTGCCGCGGGTAACCTGCATCTTCACAGGTACTACGATTTCACCGGGTCTCTCGTTGAGACAGCGCCCAAGTCGTTACGCCTTTCGTGCGGGTCGGAACTTACCCGACAAGGAATTTCGCTACCTTAGGACCGTTATAGTTACGGCCGCCGTTTACTGGGGCTTCGGTTCAGAGCTTCGCCGAAGCTAACCCTTCCCCTTAACCTTCCAGCACCGGGCAGGCGTCAGCCCCTATACTTCGCCTTACGGCTTTGCAGAGACCTGTGTTTTTGCTAAACAGTCGCTTGGGCCTCTTCACTGCGACCTCCTCGGGCTTTTCACCCTACCGAGGCACCCCTTCTCCCGAAGTTACGGGGTCATTTTGCCGAGTTCCTTAACGAGAGTTATCCCGCGCGCCTGAGGATTCTCTCCTCGCCTACCTGTGTCGGTTTGCGGTACGGGCACCTCACTCCTCGCTAGAGGCTTTTCTTGGCAGTGTGAGATCAGGGACTTCGGTACTATAATTTCCCTCGCCATCACGGCTCAGCCTTACGACCAGACGGATTTGCCTATCCGGTCAGCCTCACCGCTTGGACGCGCACTTCCAACCGCGCGATCCCCTACCCTCCTGCGTCCCCCCTTCGCTCAAACGGAGTGGAGGTGGTACAGGAATTTCAACCTGTTGTCCATCGCCTACGCCTTTCGGCCTCGGCTTAGGTCCCGACTTACCCTGAGCGGACGAGCCTTCCTCAGGAAACCTTAGGCTTTCGGCGGAGGGGATTCTCACCCCTCTTTTCGCTACTCACACCGGCATTCTCACTTCCCAGCGCTCCACCATGCCTTACGGCATAGCTTCGATGCCCTGGGAACGCTCCCCTACCGCGTATCTCTCGATACACCCACAGCTTCGGTGGTCCGTTTAGCCCCGTTACATTTTCGGCGCAGGGTCACTTGACCAGTGAGCTATTACGCACTCTTTAAATGATGGCTGCTTCTAAGCCAACATCCTGGTTGTCTCAGCAACCCCACATCCTTTTCCACTTAACGGACACTTGGGGACCTTAGCTGGTGGTCTGGGCTGTTTCCCTCTTGACCACGGATCTTAGCACTCGTAGTCTGACTCCCGGAGTAAAGTAAACGGCATTCGGAGTTTGACTGAGTTCGGTAACCCGGGAAGGGCCCCTAGCCCAATCAGTGCTCTACCTCCGTCACTCATCCTCCGAGGCTAGCCCTAAAGCTATTTCGGGGAGAACCAGCTATCTCCGAGTTCGATTGGCATTTCACCCCTACCCACACCTCATCCCCTGGTTTTTCAACACCAGTGGGTTCGGGCCTCCATTGAGTGTTACCTCAACTTCACCCTGGACATGGGTAGATCACCCGGTTTCGGGTCGACGACCACGTACTCATTCGCCCTATTCAGACTCGCTTTCGCTACGGCTCCGGCTTCTCGCCTTAACCTCGCACGTGACCGTCACTCGCCGGTTCATTCTACAAAAGGCACGCCGTCACGTCTCTAAGGACGCTCCGACTGCTTGTAGGCACACGGTTTCAGGTTCTCTTTCACTCCCCTCCCGGGGTGCTTTTCACCTTTCCCTCACGGTACTGGTTCGCTATCGGTCGCCAGGGAGTATTTAGCCTTGGGAGGTGGTCCTCCCTGCTTCCCACGGGATTTCACGTGTCCCGCGGTACTCGGGGTCCGTCTCGGAGAGACGAAGGTTTCGACTACAGGGCTGTTACCTCCTATGGCGGACCGTTCCAGGTCACTTCGTCTACCCTCGCCTTTTGTCACTCCATGTGAGACGCCCCACAACCCCGCCGGGCAAAACCCGACGGTTTGGGCTGTTCCCCGTTCGCTCGCCGCTACTTAGGGAATCGCTGTTGCTTTCTTCTCCTCGGGGTACTAAGATGTTTCAGTTCCCCCGGTATGCCCCCGTCCACCCTATGGATTCAGGTGGCGGTACCAGCCCTCGTCGGACTGGTGGGTTGCCCCATTCGGGAATCCTCGGATCAACGCTCGCTTACAGCTCCCCGAGGCATATCGGTGTTCGCCCCGCCCTTCATCGGCTCCTGGCGCCAAGGCATCCACCGTGCGCCCTTACTAGCTTCTCCTCAGGACTCGCTACCTGTGAATGCTTGACTCTCCCGTATCCAATTTTCAAGGTGCAAC
>NZ_JANRHH010000006.1:11759-12357 GCF_030433435.1 Polycladomyces subterraneus | reverse complement strand
CTCTTCCCCGACAAAGAGGGGACGACGGTAATGGAAGGTCTGATCGCCGTGGATCAGCCCGCTCTCCGGCAGACTCAAGCCCTCGATCCGGCCATAGTCAAAGGTCATGGGAAAGGTGGGCGGGGCAATCAACTGCCCCCAACGGCTATTTCGGGCTACTTCCTCGTCGAAATAGAGAGGATTCAAATCCTGAATCGCTTCAGCAAACCGTTTGACCGCCCCCCGTTCCACCCAGTTGGTCACCGACTCAGAACGCTTACCAATGAAGGGTTGCCACATAGGACCACCTCGCAGGTCAATTTTTGGGTCCTCCGGCTACATACAGCACTTGGCCGTTGACGAAGGATGCCCCTTCCGAGGCAAAGAAGAGACAAGCAGTGGCGATATCCTCCGGCTTTCCAACCCTTCCAACCGGAATCTCCTTCACCCACGCCTCCAGAAGCTTATCAAAATCCACCCCGATCCGGGCCGCCGTCGCTCGGGTCATCTCGGTATCGATAAAGCCGGGAGCGACGGCGTTGCAGGTGATGCCGAATTTCCCCAGCTCGATGGCCAAGGTCTTGGTGAAACCCTGCAAGCCCGCCTTGGCGGCAGCGTA
>NZ_JANRHH010000006.1:0-11643 GCF_030433435.1 Polycladomyces subterraneus | reverse complement strand
GTCCACCCGGGTGGCAAAGACTGTTAGCCCCTCCTTTTCCAGCTCTTCAGCAGAGGCGTGCACCCCTGCCTCATCGATATCCGTCAAGCACACCTTGGCTCCTTCTTGGGCGAAGCGCCGAGCGATCGCTTTGCCGATTCCCCGGCCGGCCCCCGTAATAAAAGCGACGCGGTCCTTCAGACGCATTTGATTCCTCCTCACTTACCAATAAAATTGGGCTTCCGTTTCTCGAAGAAAGCGGCGATTGCTTCCTTGTGATCCGCTGACCTGCCGCAAACCGCCTGGAACTCGGCTTCCCGGTTCAGAGCAGTGGCCAGGTCGCTTTCAAAACTTTGCCACAACATCTTCTTGCTCAAGCCAAGGGCCTTGGAGGGGGCTTGGGTCAAGCGCCGAGCGAAGGCTTTCGCCTCATTGACCAGATCCTCCTCCACCACCACTTTGTTGACCAACCCGATACGATACGCCTCCTCAGCACCCACCGGCTCCCCAGTCATGGTCATCTCCATCGCCCGAGCCAAACCGATCACCCGTGGAAGGAAGAAGGAGGTACCGGCATCGGGAACCAAGCCGATGTTAATAAAGGCCATACAGTATTTGGAACTGGTGGCGGCAATGCGGAAGTCGCAGGCGAGAGCGACTCCCAAACCCGCCCCGTAAACTGGGCCGTGAAGGGCGGCGACAAAGGGCTTTTCAATTTCCTGGATCCTGAGCAAGAGACGGTTGTAGGTCTTCCTGAGATACTCCCCGAGATCCACTTCCCCGGTTGCCTCCCTGATCACTTTGATGTCGGCGCCGGCGCTGAACCCCCGGCCGCTCCCCATTAGTAGGATACAGCGTACATCGGCATCCTCGGCTGCCAAGTTCACCGCTTGATAGACCTCTTCATGCATCTGCTCGTCAAAGGCATTCAGCGCCTGGGGACGGTTTAGCGTGATCGTTGCCAGCGCATCCTCTTTCTCAAAAAGGATCGTCTCAAACATGGATCATACTCCTTTCAGCCTTATTTTTTATGGCCTACACTGATTGGCATTTCCTGGTCTACAGTTTTCCTGCCCGAACCAAGCCATCAGCGTGTCTGATTAGATGGCGCACCCGCTCTCCGAAGGAGGCAAACCGCTCATCCTTCGTCTGCCCCCTTTTCCAACGGGCGTAGATCTGCTGCAGGATTACTGCCAATTTGAAATAGGCGAAGGTCATGTAAAAGTGCATGGAAGAGAGGTCGCGGCCGCTCTTTTGGGCGTATCGCTCAATAAATTCCTCCCGGGAGATAAAGCCGGGGTAGGTCGTCACCGTGGGCAGTACATGGATCAGCTCCTCGGGATCATCTGGCTGTGCCCAGTAACCTAAAGCCACAGCCAGGTCAAAGAGGGGATCGCCGATGGTGGTCATCTCCCAATCCAGCACCGCCACAGGCTTGGCCACATCCTCCGGATCCCACATCACGTTGTTCAGCTTGTAATCGTTGTGGATTACCGTCGGCTCGGGGCTCTCAGGTACGTTTTCAGATAGCCAGCGGACGAGGGGCTCCACTTCCGGGATCTCGTCGGTCTTTGCCTTGTCATACCGTGTGATCCATCCCTTTACTTGCCGCTCTAAAAATCCCGTGGGGCGGCCCATGGAAGCTAACCCCGCTTCCCGCCAGTCGATGTCATGGAGCTTCACCAAGGTGTCCACCATCGCCTCGGAAATCCGTCGGCAGAGATCCGGTGTCGGCTTCACCCCTGGAGGGAAGTCATCATCGATGACGACACCCCGTCTGTTCTCCATGACATAGAAGACTGCACCCAAGACGGAAGGATCCCGGCAAATCACATAGGGCTTCGGTGCCAGAGGGAAAACGGGATGGAGCTTCTCCAGGAGCATTGCCTCCCGTTCCATGTCGTGAGCCTTAGGCGGTAATGGGCCCAAGGGGGGGCGGCGCAGCACCGCCTCCCACTCCCCAATCCGGATGAAATAGGTCAGGTTGGAAGCTCCGGTGGGATACTGCCGCACCTCCATGGGAACATCCGCCAAGCCGTCGATGTGTTCCCTTAAGAAACGGGCCACCTTTTCCTGGTCAAACTCTTCCCCTTCCCGAACGGGAATTGTCTTATTTTCCATGTGCCTCCCTCCAATCCACTTTGTTCTGTAGCGGTACAAGCAACCCGTCTTGTAAGGTGACCAAGGTACTGCTGGCCCCTACCTCTGCCGTATAGCGAATGACATGGGTCAGCCCTTCTCGTTCAAACCACCGGCCTACTCGCCCCTTCCTCAAAAGGGAAGGGATGTCTCCCCGGTGGCTGACGCCCAATTGCTGCAGTACCAAGCTGGCATCGTCCAGATCCCATCCAGTGAGGTCCATCTCCGCCAAGATGACGGCGGCGCACAAGGTATCCTCCAGGGAAACTCGCTCCTGGGAGCCGGCACAGATCAGCCAGACGTATTCCGTCTCCACTTCCTGCAGGTAATGGGCCACCGCCGGCGCGTTGCGCAGGCAGGCGATCAACAGCTCGTCAGCCGTTTTTGCCCGGTGAATCGCCCGAGTGCCGTTAGTGGTGAGAAAGACAACATCTTTTCCTTTCACTTTTTCCGCGGGATATTCATCGGGGAAAGGGCCACAATCGAATCCATCGACCATGACGCCCCCCTCCTCTCCTCCAGTTAGGAGAAGAGGGGAGACTAGCTCATCCGCCAACTGACGTGCCTCCTCCAGGCTGCCAGCCGGCAGGATCCTGCGGGCGCCAGCCTCGATGATGGTAAGGAGCGTCGTTGTCGCCAGGAGGACATCCATGACGACAGCCGTTGCCCCCGTCAGCTTGGCGGCATCGATTTCTTCTTTTTTCAGCCAAACACGCATCTTTTTCGCCAATGGTATTCAGCTCCTGTTACGCATTTTGCTGCTTCAAAGCTTCCTTCCTCGCCTGGTCCCTGAGCTGCCGGCGAAGGAATTTGCCCGTAGCCGTCTTGGGCAATTCCTTCAGGAAGAGGATCTCCCGAGGGTACTTGTAATCCGCCATCCGCTCCTTACAGAATTGGATCAGCTCCTCTTCCGTCACCTCAAACCCTTCCTTAAGAGAAACATAAGCTCTTACCGTCTCCCCTCGGTACGGGTGGGGTACGCCGACCACCGCCGCCTCCTTCACAGCGGGATGCTGATACAGGACGTCCTCCACATCCCGAGGCCACACCTTGAAACCGGAGACGATAATCATGTCCTTTTTCCGGTCGACAACGTAAAACCAGCCCTTTTCATCCATCTTGACCACGTCTCCGGTGAGGAACCAGCGGTCGTGGAAGGCTTTTTCCGTCTCATTGGGCTTGTTCCAGTAACCGGCGATGATCATCGGGCCTCGAACGGCAAATTCTCCTTTCTCCCCGGGGGCGACCTCCTTGGAGGGGTCTGCTAGATCCACTAGCTTCGCTTCGCAGTTGGGGACGGGAATGCCCACCGACAAGGCTCCGCTATCCGGATCTACCGGCGCCCGAGCACCGAAGGGCACGGCGTGGGTGGGGGAGTTGCTCTCCGTGAGTCCGTAAATGTTGTGGATATAAATGCCAAACTTCTCCATAAACTGATCGGTGATACTGGGGGCGATGGGAGCACCACCGCTGTAGCATTTTTTCAAAGAGGAGAGATCGCACTTTTCAGCATCGGGATGGTTCATCAGGGCGATGTAGACAGTGATGGAGCCGACAGTGAAGGTGGGCCGCCACTTTTCGACGAGCCGCAGCATCTCCTTAACGTCAAAACGATGGAACAGCACCAGGGGAATTCCAGCAAGGGTTGCCACGGCAATATGGCCCACGATGCCGGTGATGTGAAACAGGGGTGCCACACCCAACACGCAGTCCTCGTCCCCCAGCTGCATCCAGGTGCGATATACCTCAGCGTTAAAAGCGATGTTCTTATGCAGGCTTTTTGCCCCCTTAGGAAGTCCCGTGGTGCCGGAGGTGTACACCAAGTAGGCGATGTCCTCTGGAGTGACCTCCTCCTGAGGGGCTTGCTGATTCAACCTCTTTTGCACCGCTTCCATCATATCGATGGTTTCAGCAAACCGCTGCTTATCAGAGTCATTGAGAAGGCTGACGGACTCCTTCATTCCCTCCGGGAGCAGGTCAGCCTCATTAGTGGTGACCACGTGTTCCACCTTAGTCATCGGCAACACTTCCTTGGCCACCGTTGCGTAGAGGGACTCCAGACAGATCAGAACCTTTGCGCCGGAGTCGTTTAAGTGGTACTCCAGCTCCTTTTCCTTGAACATCGGATTGAGAGGAACCATGATCGCGCCGCGCTTCCAGGTGCCGTACTGGGCGATGAGAAACTGGGGGTTGTTCTGCATATAGACAGCCACCCGGTCCCCTTTGCCCACCCCCTTCTCCGCCAGGAGAACGGCGAAGGCCTCCGCCATGTCATCCAGCTCCTGATAGGAGATGGAGTGATCGAAATAATGGACGGCGGCCCGGTCAGGATACCGCTTCACCGACTCTTCGAAATAACGGATCATACTCAATTTCGGCAGAGGCAGCTCCTGAGGAACGTAAGGCGCATAAGACGCAAGCCAGGGTTTGTCCGCGTTAGGAGAAGACATGTGGATCCCTCCTGTTTTCAGCGTTTAAAGGCGGCCGCCCCGTCATCCACAAACATGACGGATCCGTTGACAAAGGAAGCGTCATCACTGGCGAGAAAAGCCACCACTTTGGCCACTTCCACAGGGTTTGCCGCCCTTCCGCGCATTTGCGCTTTTTCCACCGCCTGCCAAACTTCGGAGCGTTGTTTCCACGGCTGAACAATCTCCGTATCCACCAGTCCCGGAGCGATGGCTACGACGCGGATGTTGTAGGGTGCCAGCTCCAGGGCAGCCACTTTGGTCATCATCACGACAGCGCTCTTGCTTGCATGGTAGGGAAAATGTTTACGGTCGGCGATAAAGCCGTAAATGGAAGCGGTGTTGATAATGACTCCCCCGTTTTCCTTCATAGCCTTTCCCGCCGCTTTGATCCCATAGAAAACCCCGTGCTGATTGACGTCCACTGTACGGTGATATTCCTCCACCGGTAGATCCAAAAGGGACGCACGCCGGTTGACGATACCGGCGTTGTTGAACATGATGTCCAACTTGCCGAAATGGCGGAGAGTATCCTCAACCAACGCCGTAACGCTGTCATATTGAGAAATGTCTGTCTGGAAGAAGCGGGCAATTCCCCCTTCCGCTTCAATCTCGGCCACCGTCCGCTCCCCGTTTGCCTGGTCGAGATCCGCCACGACCACCTTGGTCCCCTCACGGGCCAGCTCTTTGGCGGCAGCGCGACCGATTCCCTTTGCCCCGCCGGTGACGATCGCCACTTTTTCCTTTAATCGCATCGGTTATCCTCCGTTTTCTGCATTGGTATAGAAAGGGTGCCCCCGAATGGATAAAGGAGCAGAATGTTTCGGCTATACTTCCACCTTGGTGTGGATGCCGAACATCCGCGCCGGGTTTTTTACCATAATCTGATCGATCTGCTCCTCGGTGACCCCTTTTTCCTTCAGCTGTGGAATGATGTTGTCAAATACGTGGGTGATATTCCAATTTTCAATCAATTTTGCCAACTGCTCCGGCCAGACCGGGGGACGGCCCAACCAGACGTTCACCGTGTCATGGGAAAGGAAAATCTGCTTCTCGTAGCCTGCATTGATCAGCCCCAACAGGACAACGAGCTTCTCTGAATCCATTGGCATCCCAACAAATCCCTGGATGCCCATGCGGTCAAAGCCGACAGAACAGCCCGTCTGCAGCACGCGGATGTGGTAGCTTACATCGGTGTTCCCGTCCATGTGGCCGATGAGGATACGGCTGGGATCCGCCCCTTCGGCAACGAGGTACTCCGCTTGCTCCGGTCCCATGGTCCCTTCCTGGGTGTGGGTGATGATGGGTACCCCTGTCTCCCGTTGCGCTTTGGCTGCTGCCCGGAAGAACATCTTCTCGTAATCTGTGATGGCGTTCTTGCTGGAGGCCAGTTTGATCACGCCAGCCTTGATGCCGGTTTTACCGATCCCCTCGGTGATCTCCTTGATGAACATCTCGTAGATTTCCTGCTCCACATCTGACAGCAAACTGCGGAACTTAAAGTAGTTGGGTGCTCCCTCGCCTTCGTAGTAGTACCCGGTGGAACAGACGATGTTCACCCCCGTCCGCTCGGAAATCTCCTTTAATAATTCGGGGTTCCGGCCACAGTCGTTGGGAGTGGCATCCACGATCGTCTTCACACCGTGGGCTTTCGCCTTTTCGGCCACCTCGATCCCCGTCTGCAGGGCTGCCTCCCTGTCGAATCCCCCTAAGGTCACATCGCCGTCAAATCCGGGATAACCGAAGACAAAATGCTCATGGATCAAGGTTTTGCCCAATTCCTCCGCCACAATCGGCCCACGAACGGTGTTCACTACATTTGCCATATTCAACCCTCTCCTTTTTAGGAATGTGTCCTCTTCACTCGCCACTGAGCTCCAGGCGGGCTATGGCCCGGCGGTGCACCTCATCGGGCCCGTCGGCCAAACGCAGGGTGCGGGCATTGGCCCACATGAAGGCGAGGGGAAAATCTTCACTGACACCGGCTGCACCGAAGGCTTGAATGGCACGATCGATGACCTTGAGGGCCATGTTGGGAGCGACTACTTTGATCATGGCGATCTCCTTTTTCGCCACTTTGTTGCCCACAGTATCCATCATATACGCTGCTTTCAGCGTCAACAGGCGGGCTTGTTCAATCTCGATCCGGGAATCGGCGATCCACTCCCGAATCACCCCTTGCTCTGACAAGGGCTTGCCGAATGCCACCCGCTCTTTGACGCGGCGAACCATCAGTTCCAAGGCGCGCTCCGCTGCCCCGATCAGACGCATGCAGTGGTGGATCCGCCCTGGCCCCAAGCGACCCTGGGCGATGGCAAACCCCTTGCCTTCACCCCAGATGATGTTGGAGGCCGGCACGCGCACGTTGTCATAAGTGATCTCCGCATGTCCGTGGGGGGCGTCATCGTAACCAAACACCGGCAACATCCGCTCGATGCGCACTCCCGGGGTGTCCAGGGGGACGATGATCATGGAATGCTGTTGGTGCTTGGGCGCATCAGGATTGCTCTTGCCCATCACGATGGCCACTTTGCACCGGGGGTCGCCGGCACCGGAGGACCACCACTTTCGCCCGTTGATCACATACTCGTCTCCGTCACGCCGGATGGTGGTCTGGATGTTGGTGGCATCTGAAGAGGCCACATCTGGCTCCGTCATGGAAAAGCACGAACGGATCTCCCCGTTTAACAGGGGGATGAGCCACTTCTCCTTCTGCTCCTCGGTCCCATAGCGCTCCAAGACCTCCATGTTGCCCGTGTCCGGGGCGGAGCAGTTAAACACCTCGGGGGCGATGGGGGAGCGGCCCATGATCTCGCACAGAGGGGCGTACTCCAGGTTTTTTAAACCCGCCCCTTTGTCGCTCTCCGGCAGAAACAGGTTCCACAGTCCGGCCTCCTTTGCCTTCGCCTTCATCTCCTCCATCACCGGCGGGACGACCCACCGCGTGGGGCTCTCCCGCAGCTGTTCCACATAGATCCGTTCTGCCGGGTACACCACCTCCTCCATAAAGCGAAGCAACCGTTCTTGATACTCCTTCACCCGATCGGAATACGCGAAGTCCATAAGTCTCCATCCCTTTCTTCCATGGTTTACCGATCCTGCAGCTCCGCCAGAGAATCTTTCCGCTTCCGACAGGGAAGTTCGCGGATCTTTAAAGGCAGCCATCCACTCCTTCACCCGTCAGAAAAAAGGAAGAGGTTTGAAAAATAGATGTGGGGACTCACATGGTCGTTCACCCAAATATATAAGCAAGATGAATGCCAGTCTATTTACAGCGTACCAAGGCAGTGCGAACAGAAAATTGTGTCAAATATACACAAAAAAGCGTCCCATCAATGGTGGGACAGGAAAACCGAGCGGTTAAGGACAGTGCTGTGTTTCCATCAAGTGTTTCTAATGGAAACAGATAGTGTTTACAAACATCAACACTTACAGCGGAGAACAACAGGGTTGCCCTTGATCCGTGTGATAGATAGTGAGAGTAGAAAACGGTGAAGAAATCTATGGAGCTAATCTGCTTGGTTTAAACTATTGGCGGCCATGTGGCCGAAATACCGGGACCGACGTTGGTACTTTCAAGCTTGTACAAGGCAACTTGTCAGCAGATTAGGGTGAGGCCGTTGATCTACGTCAGAACTGTGCCTGTCACGTCACCGCCCACAGTCAAATAGACAACGTCCCCGTCGGGGCAAGCTTCGGCCAAAAGGGCACGTTAGACTTGGGTCGTTCATACGCCCATACATGTCAACGCGAAGCGACGGATTAGCCATTTTGTTCTTTCAATACCCTTCGCAACATTTTTCCAGTACCTGTGACGGGAAGGGAGTCACGAAACTCGACGAGACGGGGGTATTTGTAAACCGACTCCAGGATATGATGTCCTCTTCCGTCACTTTTCCTTTGTACTCCGGCTTAAGCACGATAAACGCCTTGACTGATTCGCCCCGAACGGGGTCCGGGACGCCGATAACCGCCACTTGAGCCACAGCCGGATGGCGCACGATCCACTGTTCCACTTCCTCAGGGAACACGCTGTAACCCGAACACTTGATCATTTCCTTCACACGTCCCAGAAAATAGAGATACCCTTCCTCGTCAAGTTTTCCGATGTCTCCGGTATACACCCATCCGTCCCGGAGAGTCTCCGCTGTCGCCTCCGGCTTGTTGAAGTATCCCTTAAACACCCCAGGGTTTTTGACGACGATTTCACCCTCTTCACCCGGAGGCAATTCCCGCCTTGGTTCTTCCAGAGAGAGAATTTTGATTTCCGTTTCGAAGGTCGGTTTTCCCGTTGTACCGTATTTGATACGGTCCGGCGGCATGATGGCATCCACTGTATGAGTTTCGCTGAGTCCGTATGCTGCTTCAAAAAGAGGAACACCAGTCAATTGCTGCCATTGATCGGAAATTTCCTTCGTCAATTGGATGCCGAAACTGGTGCACGGGTTCAGCCGCAGGGAGGACCAATCCACGGTTCGGGCTCGAGGATGGTTCATAATCGCCACATTCATCGGCACGATAGTATACATTACGTTCACCCGGTAGCGTTCGACGACCTCCATGAGGGCTTCGGGGGTGTAGCGGGTCATCAGGACGGTGGTTCCCCCGGTGTAGATCGGTACATTGACGCCATTGAGCATCCCGGCGATGTGGAAAATCGGCATGACGGCGAGGGACACGTCCTCCTGCTGATAACCGAAGGTCCGGGTGAGACAGTCCGTCTTAAACTGGGCGTTCCGGTAGGTGAGCATCGCTCCCTTCGGGAGGCCCGTCGTGCCGGATGTATAGACGATGAGGGAGACGTCTCCCATGCTTACTTCTACTTCGGGCGCCGAAGCGGGGTAGGTACGCAGAATCTCCGCCAGATCGTCGGTCTCGGGTAACCGTTCTCGACCGCCGACCGGCTCCGGAAATGCCAGAACGGGCCGTTCGGGCAGAAAATCAGCGTAGCGGGTGACGACCACCCGTTCCAGAGAAGTTTTCTCCCGGATCGCTGCGACCACCGGGTACAAGGAGTCCAAAGTTACGATGACCTTGGCACCGAGGTCGTTGACCTCGTACTCCAGCTCCCATTCTTTGAACATCGGGCTGCAGGGTCCCACGATCGCCCCAATCTTTTGAACGCCATAATGACAGATGATGTATTGAGGACAGTTTTGCAGAAAGAGGGCCACCCGGTCACCTTTGATGGCCGGTGACCCTATTTCGTTGAACTTAGTAAAACAAGGGAACCTTTCAGCTGCCATCATGACTTCATTGGCTCGTGCGATCAGCTTCATCCCACTGGTTGCAACGACAGATCACACAGCATTGACTACTATATAGGCTTAGATCAAAATCTAACCATTGGTGATACAGTGATCATGGCTTTTCGTACGCAAGTGTTTGTCACTCGCAGCGATGTGGCTGTGGTGAAGGGCTTATCCAGCGGAAAACCGGAACTTGTCGGGATCTATGACAGCTTAGGTAAAGAGATAAGCAGGTGATCACGTGGGAAGATTTATCATTGTCGTTCTGGATAGCTTGGGAATCGGGTATATGGATGACGTTCCCGAAGTCCGTCCGCAAGATGTTGGTGCCAATACATGTAAACATATTCTTGAAGCCCGGACAGATATATACTTGCCGAATTTAGAGAAATTGGGAATCATGAACGCGCTCGGTAAAGAAGTGGGCAACATGCGCTTTTCTGAGAGAGCTGTTTACGGCAGTTCCGATTTGATGCATTTTGGCGGCGATACCTTTTTCGGTCATCAAGAAATAATGGGAACCCCTCCCAAAAAGCCGCTGATTCAGCCTTTTAACGAAGTGATTGATCAAGTGTTTATTGCCTTGAAAAAGCAAGGATATGAGATTGAGTATGTCGGAGGCAATCTTCAAATCCTGGTGGTCAACAACTGCGTGACCGTTGGAGATAACTTGGAGGCAGATCCCGGACAGGTTTATAATATCACGGGATGTTTGGATAGGATTGATTTTGAAGAAATCACATCGATCGGCAATGTAGTCCGAAATGTGGTGAAAGTCTCTCGTGTCATTGCTTTCGGTGGCAATGATGTCACGATCGGGGACGTGCTGGCAGCCCGGAAAGAAATCGCGGGATACACTGGCATTGACACACCTCAATCAGGAGTGTACAACAAGGGGTATCAAGTCATTCACTTGGGATATGGAATTGATCCTAGGGTACAGGTACCCACGATCCTCGGCAAACAAGGCATCCCAGTAGTTCTGCTGGGCAAAGTGGCGGATATCGTACAAAATCGTGATGGCACAATGAGAAAACCATTGAACAAGTGCGTGCCATGCACCATGGTTTTATTTGCTTAAATATTCAAGAAACAGATCTTGCTGGTCATGCCGAAGATGTGGATCGATATGTCGACCGCTTACAAGTATCTGATCATTATCTAGGAAAGTTAATGGAAGAATTGACCGAAGATGATATCCTGATCGTGATGGCTGACCACGGAAACGATCCGACCATCGGCCACAGCAATCATACACGGGAAAAAGTGCCCATTTTGGTATACAAAAAAGGCCTGCTTTCGCGTACCATCGGACATCGCAAAACCATGTCGGATGTGGGAGCTACAGCTGTTCAATATTTCGGTGCCGAAAAAACACAGAACGGTGAATCATTCTTACACTTGCTGAAAAATGAATGAGTTAGGGAGTGTCATGAACAACACTCCCTTATTTTATGAAGCAAAAAGCAAAAAAGCTAAGATCCATAAACGGGAAGCACACGCTAAGGACCTCGGTTATCCAAAAAATCGCGTTACCCTTCCTTACTGTCACTGCGAATGATAGTACTGGCTTCAGTTTGTAGGACTCTCCCTCTGGAGAGAACGGTTTTCATTTCCACATCAACCCCAGAATGTCTGTGCCCACTCGGACGAATCGATACCCTTGGTCACCTTGTCCACTCCCCCCATCTTATCGGGGATGCTGTGGACCAACAGACTGACTCCCCCGCATTTTGATAGCCAGAACATTCCACATGCGGCTTCCGATGATGAGAGCGATGTCTTGAGCCATCGCCTGCGTTTTTCTA
>NZ_JANRHH010000005.1:856-3053 GCF_030433435.1 Polycladomyces subterraneus | reverse complement strand
ACGCCCCTTGGAACATGAGGCAGCCGAGCCGATCACGTATTTTGCCCGGGTGGGTATGAATCGGTTCGGCTCAACGATCGGCTGGGGCAAACGATCCGCTCACGTTTCTCAAGGAAAAAGCTTGCTGCCATTGTGGGCGCAGGATCCAAAAGACTTTAACAACCGTTATAGTTATCCATTAGTTTTTTACAGGTATAATTCCACCCTGACCTTGTAGCCGCTAAATTTCCGCATGTTGATGACCCCGTTATCTAAGATCATATATTGTGCTTTGACACCAATCAAATTCCCCTTAATATGTTCCTGCTTGTCCAAGGATAAGGATTTTATTTTGTCGGGAATCTGCAATTGTGGATACTCAAAAGTCCAAACGTCATGTGACTCATCAAAGAATTGTTGGTACTGGTCAGGAATTTGGTTTTTTATATCCGAACGAACAGCCAATAAGTCCTTATCTGCAATTTGGTTTTTAAGCATCCTACGCCAATTTGTTTTGTCATTAATGAATTGGGACAAGTGAATTTCTATTTCCCCGGCGGTTTTTCGGTCAGGTACTTCCGCTATTGGGACGGCGGCGACTGCCCCTTGATCGATCCAGCGTTTAATCATGTTCGGTTTTCTGGTGATCCCGACTTTTATATCATCACTTAGGGCAAGATAAACGATATGGGGTTGCATGCAATGGGTTTGACCGAAATCCTCATCTCGGCACGTCCCCTTATGAAAATGGCAAAGATGAGGTTTTACGATGCATACATCATTTTCGGGTCTATCCCGAAAGCACGGGAAGCACGAACCGTTATTAAACGATTTTTTGATCTTTCTCCCGCAATAAATGCAGGATATTTCCCCAAGGTAGTTTATTTCAATGGTTTTCCCTAAGTAATCATTTAGTGGGATTTCCTCATTATCCAATCTCATAAGGTATGAAATAGGTGTTTTGTATTCGTGGCCAAGTGGCCGGATGTGTCCTGTAAGTATCATAATAAGACCCCTTTAACTAATTCTTTGGCAACGGTGGATGAACCTCAAGGGTGAAATCTTGTCCTTCTGGACAGATTTGCCGATCGTTCCATGAATGTTCCAATAAGTCATAAAGTCGTTCCTTTTGTTGCTCCAACTGTTTCAATTCTGAGCGTAGATTGTCAATTATCCTTTCGGGTGGACTTGTTGTCCCAAGCATTATGAATACACAGCAAATGTGCCTTTTGTTTCTGGTTGTCTTGCCTGACCATAGCCCGTCCACATTTGCCCATTTAATTATATCAACTAGAGGATTTTTGATGCCATAGATATGCCTGTATGAGATCACGAAGAAACCGGCCAATGAATGGCTGGTTTTTCTGTTGGTCAAAACTCTCGTAAGCGTCTAGCACGTTTATGCAACCAGCGAAGAAAAGGCCGATCGTATTCCGGATCGGCCCTTTTTTATATAAATACACCCCCTCTATGACTAATTTCGTATTAAGCGTCAATTTTGTGTCCTCCAACCAATTGATCAATGGATTTAAACACCATTTTGCCTCCAGATTCAGGATAACGTGTCATTACCCCATCACTATTAAGCTAAGAAAATAGAATACTCTCACAGTGAATCTTTCGATTCAAATAGAATTAGTCAGTTATATATTCTCATCTCTTAACTTGATGGCGATGGGCTACGCTAAGCAACCGGAATCAGAAAACAACCCTGTTTTTCCACTCTAAGGAAAAGCCCCATTACTTCCAAAAACGGCGTGGTATAATTCTACCCGTACGAGAGATTGATATTTTCTCCAAACTGATTGAGCATCATTTGCTCTTCGCGCGGCACACGCAAGAAATAAAGCAGGCTGAACAACAACAAAGAGGACCATCCTGCTATCCAGTTATGCAATAACAAAACTTGGGCAACTCCCCACAACCCCATGGATGCATACATGGGGTGCCTGATATATTTGTATACTCCACTGGTAATCAATTGATGTCCTTTCCGCAATTCAAGAGTAGGAGACCAGTTTTGTCCCAGATCAATGTGAGAGCGCCAGAATAGCCAGAGGGCGATAACTAAGACCACCACTCCAGCCCATCCCATCCAAGATGGTAGCTTATAATCGGCAAAGCTCAGTAACGGAGTGAAAGCATAGATTAACGGGGTTGCGATCATCCCAACGAATAACAGAAAAAGTAGTAGTATCTCTATAGTCGTTTTACGGCT
>NZ_JANRHH010000005.1:0-814 GCF_030433435.1 Polycladomyces subterraneus | reverse complement strand
ACATCTTCATATTGTGATGGATGGAAGAAACCCGGCCGACAGTTATTTCGTATGTTAGTCAAAGCCCGTATTTCCCTGTTTTCAAGGGTTTTCTTGAGAGCAAAGTGTGTTTCTTATTCCAAGCGTTTAAAGTTTGAGTTTATGTCCGCAAGTTTGGCGTCTATCTCATCGAACCGTTTTTCAAAATTCCGTTCCATCCAATCAAATCGTGCGTCCAGTTTCTGCACGGCCTCCAATATGGCGTTCAACATTTCTTTTTCGCTCATATCGGTTTCCTCCTCGTATCCCCTCAGTTANNTCGAAATTCAATTCCCCTAGCATCAACCGAATGCGTACCGTCCACAACACGCAACATTAGGGGGTTCAAATATGAAGTTTTTTTCCCACGAGTATCCAAACGGGAGTGAATAGGGATCAAAGTATGCTAATACAAAAGTATGATTACATGATAAAACTATTGAATGAGATGAAATCCTTTTTTGTATGAAAACCCAGTCTCCAACAGCGAGAAATCGCTTTCACCACTGATGCTTTCGTGGAACTTAAAAATCTCGAAACAATTTTTTTGAAAAGACCATTCCACTTTATCGGAAAAGAGTATATAATATAAATGTGACATCGGCGAACGTGATTGAGTTTCAAACAGCGCTCTGTAATTTAACGCAAGCCCCCCTTGCAATACTCGTTTTTTCAATTGGATACAAGTTTGACCCCCTTGAGTGAAAGGGCCGGCAATGTAGCCGGCCCTTTCACTTTGTTCCTCTCACTGCGATTTACAGAAAAAGTTGCCTGGAATCCCACGGTTTCAATCGTG